>JBAWVS010000001.1 GCA_037147175.1 bacterium | reverse complement strand
AATTATTGCAAATTACTCCAAATTCTTAAAAATTAGCTGCTTGTGCATTGGTCTTGTTTTATAAATTGCTCTTCGCTATGTTCACAATGATGATTTTGGCGATTTTGCAATTCGAGTTAAATAATGAGGTTCTCCAATAAATAAAATATCCGGATAGTTAATATCCGGATATTACTGTTTAAAAATTTAATTAAAAAATTATTTTGAAGCGACTAATTCTTTAAATTTCTTACCGGCTGTAAAAGCAGGAACTGTTTTAGCAGGAATTTTAAGCTCTTTGCCTGTTTGTGGGTTTCTTCCCAATCTAGCTGCTCTTTTTCTGCTTTCAAATGAACCAAATCCAACTAAAGTAACTTTCTTACCTTTTGAAACTGTTTTAGTTATAGCTTCGATAGTAGCGTTAAGAACTTCAGCTACGTCTTTTTGTGATAATTTTGTTTTTTTAGCTACTTCTTTTACTAAATCTTCTTTGTTCATAAGAACCTCCCTTTTTTAGATAACCTTGCTATATTACATGTTAGTGCTTTTAATTACAATAATATTTGAAGAATTATAACAAAAAATATGTAATTATGTTTTCAACTTTAGAGATTTGAATTGTTGAAATTAAAGTAGTCCACGAGAAGAGAGATTAAAAACCTTGATAAATAAGAGCAGTACTTTCTTAAATTTAAAAAACTTAGTATAATAAGCCAGTAAAAGAATCAAAATTTTTTATTGCTGTTTTTCTTGAAAAGAAAGTCTATATCAATGACAGATAATATTCAAAAAAATAATAATTTACAAAAAAAAGCTTTAAATTTATTAAATTCGGGTATTAATGAATATTTTAAAAAAGATTTTGTTTCTGCAGCTAATTTTATTGAAGAAGCAAATCGAATTTTTATTAATATTAATGATCCGATTAATGCAGCAGTCTGTAATGCTGAACTTGCATTAGTTCAGTATGAAATATCAGATTTGAATTTGGCTAATTCGTATTTATTATTAAAAAAAGCGGCAAAAATGATTGAAGGAATTACTCATCCTCCAGAAATTAAAGCAAAAATCACTCATTATTACGGTAAATTAAATTATTATGAAAAGCGTTTTGCCGAAGCGTTAATATTATATACCAATACTTTGAAACAAACTGATGAGAGCAGTTTAGAGCATGCAAAAATTCTTGATAGCCTGGCAATATTTTTTTTACGGCTAAACAATCACCAACTTGTTTTGAAAAATCTGGATAGATCATTAAATATAAAGAAAAAAATAAATAATAAAGCCGAACTCGTGTACACAGAACTTTTGATCGGTAGATATTTATTAAGTATTGAAAATTATGAAGAAGCAAGTATACATCTGGATACGGCCTTGAGTTTAAATGAAGAAATAGGCTTTGGATCTTTAAATGCAAGGATTTTAGATGAATTAGCCAAAATATATATTTACACTGAAGATTTTAGCACCGCAGAAAAACTTTGCCTGAAATCTATTCAACAGGCTAAAGATACAAAAAATAACATAGAATTGGCATTTTCTCTTTCAACATATTCTTATATTTTGGCAATTAATAAGTTAAACGATAAAGCATTAGAAAATCTTGAGAAAGCTTCATTAATATTTTCCGAATTAAATATAAACAAGGGACAAGCATTTATTAATCAAACTCTTAGTGTTATTGAATTTAATAAAGGAAATTCGGAAAAATCAATTGAAAATCTTAATAAGGCTATTGAAATATTTAATAAACAGGGTCTTTATAAAGAAATTTCCAGGTCATACTTTTCCCTTGCAGGGGTTTATAAACAAAAACAGGATATACAATCAGCATTGACTTATACTTTAGAAGCAATGAAAATAGCTAAAAGTAATAATTATCCAGTTTTGGCAAGCAAAATAGAATCTTTGCTATCTGAATTGGTAGAACAGGAATTATCTGAAAGAACCTGCTTGCCTGAGATAACAGAAGCAGCTTTTAGTACAAATTTGTCTTTATATAATAATATATCTCTATTCGGGAATATAGAAACATGCGAAAACAATAATGATCCGCTTATAGCGTTGTTAAAAATAGGGAAAGCAATATACAACGAACCAAATCTTGATAAATTTCTTAAAATAGTTGCTAAAGAAACACAAAATGCGATGAATGCAGATAGATGCAGTGTATTTCTTTATGATAAAAATACTAATGAATTGTATTCAAGAATAGCTTCAGGCATAGATAATAAAGAAATAAGATTTTCTGTTAATTTAGGATTGGCGGGATATGTATTTATAACCGGTGAAATTATTAAACTTGATGATGCATACAGTGATCCGTTGTTTAATAAAGAAATTGACGAAAAAACAGGATATAAAACCAGTACTGTTTTATGTATGCCTATGAGAAATTCCAATCAGGAAATTATCGGGGTTTTTCAGGTTATTAATAAATTAAATAATAAAAGCTTTACAGATAATGATATAGAGATTCTTATGTCGATAAGTTCAAGTGTGGGAAGATCATTAGAAAATGTAACCCTGCTTAAAAAACAACTATTAATGTATGAAGATCAAAAAAAATCTTTTAAAAGTTTTATTAACACCCTGATAATTTCTATTGATGCAAGAGATAAAATTACGGCAGATCACTCTACCAATGTTACGGCATACACGCTTCTTACAGCGGACCAGCTCGGCTTATCCGAAGAAGAAAAAGAAATATTCGAATATGCGGCAATTCTTCATGATATAGGCAAGCTGGGAATTAAAGATGAAGTACTTTGTAAAAAAGGAAAATTAACGGATGAGGAATATAAGCATGTTCAGGGGCATGCAAAAATAACTTATGAAATTCTCAGTAAGATGTATTTTGAAGAAAAATTAAAAAATGTTCCCCAAATAGCTGCATTTCACCATGAAAAATTTAACGGCAAAGGGTATTATACAGGTATTTCAGGAACAGATATTCCTTTGGGAAGCAGAATAATAGCTATTGCAGATGTGTTTGATGCTATAACCTCGCAAAGACATTATAGAGAAAGAATGGCATTTAATCAGGTATTAGATATTTTAAAAAATGATGCTGATAATCATTTTGACAGTAAAATTATTGATAAATTTTTTGAAATTAACCTTGCAAAAATTGTTAAAATACTAACCTTTAAATCCGAAAATCCTTTGACAATTAGTGAATTATCGGATTTTAGCAAATTTAATCTTAATGATTTTTATTTGATTTTGAACAAGGATAAACCATTGCTAACAGCGGATGAAAAGCAAATTATTGATTTGTTTACAAGGGTTTATATCTAATAGCTGATATTGTTAAAAATATAAATTTAAGCAAAAAAAAGGCCGCTTTTTTGGGCGGCTACTAGATATGGGGAGGAGGGTTTTTGGGATTACCCACATTAAGTGGATATCTCTTAATTTTTATATCGGCTTTTATAATAAAAACTTTAATAAAAACTTTCATTTTTGTAACATTTGTAACATTTTTTTATAATATAATTTTTGGCAGTGGTAAAGAAGAAAGGAAAAGCTATGTCTGAAGAAAAAATAATTACAAAAGAAATGAGCATATTAGAAATTGTACAAAATTATCCTGAAACAATAGAAGTTTTTGCTCGCAACGGACTTGGATGTATCGGATGTGCGGCAGCAAGATTTGAAAACCTTGAAGCGGGCGCAAAAGTTCATGGTCTTGATCCTGACAAACTTGTCGAAGAACTTAATGCTGTTTTAGCATAAACAAGAATCTTATTGATCCTGGTTTAAAAGCCCTACAGAATCCGCTCTGCATTGTTTGCAATGGTACATTTGTTTTAGATAAACAGAACATTTTTTTCTGATTTCTACAAGCTTTTTATCATTAATCGGAGCCGTATTTTCAAATTTAGAATCTTTTGCAGGAATCAGCTTAGTTATGTTTGTTATAAAGGCACCATGTCTTTTAACAGTTTTGACGACTTTTTCTACATGGCTGTCATTGATTCCTTCAAGGCAAAGAATATTAACCTTGCAAGTCAATCCTGCCGAAGAAATCTTTTTTAATCCTGAAAGTTGGTTTTGTATTAAGATACTGCCGGATTTTTTAAGAGAAATATTTTCGCCTCTGTAATGTATTTTTTCATATATAAGGGGAATTAACCTTTCATCAACAGTATTAATTGTAATAGTCAAGTGTGTTATCCCGATATCTATTATTTCATTTGCATAATCAGGAAGCAAAAGCCCGTTTGTGGAAAGACAAAATAAAATATCAGAAGTCTCTTTTTTGATTAAATTAATGGTTTCTTTAACTTTGTCAAAATTGGCAAGGGAATCCCCTGGTCCGGCAAAGCCAACTACAGAAAGATTTTCTATGGTTTTTTTTGTTTTAATAAAAAATTTGCAAGCTTCTTTTGGGGTTAAAATTTTGCTTGTAACGCCGGGACGGCTTTCATTTGCACAATCATATTTTCTGTTGCAATAATTACATTGAATATTACAATCATAAGCAACCGGAAGATGGATTCTTGAATATTTTTTGCTTTTTTCTTCGCTGAAACACGGGTGATTTTTATTTAATTCTTCCACAAAACCGACTCTAAAATTAGGTTATCTCCACTGTAATTAATTTTTATCATTTTATCATCAACATTTTCAATAGAAACTTGCGGTTTTAAAATAATTCTGCCCGGAATCGTATGCCCTTTTGCTTCAATAAGTGAAACAGGAGTATTGTTTTCCTGTCTTAATTCGAGAAAATATTTTCCCGCATCAAATTTTAAATTAACAAGATAAAACCCCTGCTTTATCACCTGATTTTCATAAAGTATATCTACAGGTAAAATCAATAACGGGAGCGGTGAGTCAGGAGCTTCAAACATCGCTTTTTCTTCCGGCTGGACTTCAGTTCTTTTTCCTGATTTTTTATCTTTTTTCTTGGATTTTTTTATGAAACTTTCTTTTGTTTCTATAGCTTTTTTGTAATCAGGTGCCGAAATAATTTTTCCAAAGCCCGAGCTGCTATAATCTTTCATTAAATCTCCCCAATCATCCGTAGTTTCTTGCGCAAAGACAGGGAAAGAAAAAAATAATAAAAAAATTAGTGAAATAAAAAACTTCATGTGTACATCCAATTTGAATTGGCAGTTATGCAAATACTTCTTTTCTTACTTTGTTAATAATAAACAAAAGCTTTTTATCAACTTCAGACTCTTTTATTTCGAGCCTTTCAGCAATTTCACTATTATTAAGACCTTTTATATATCTCAATTTGAATATATTTTCATAAAAATCAGATTTATTTTCTTCATCAAGATTATAAACAATTTCTTCAATCTTTTTTATTTGAATTTTGGATAAGCAAGTTTTTTTGCTTGATACTTCTTCAAATGAAATATCATAATTTAAAGCAATATCACCATTTTCGTCAAATTCATAACCGATATTTAAAACATCCGCTTGCGTAGAAGCCTTGTTGTCAGTTTTTTTAATAATATTCGGCTTTGCTGAACTTTTGATTAATTCAAAGATCACAGTATTTGCTATTCTTTTTATATAGAATTTAATATTATCAAGTTCATTTTGTCTAGAAATAAGAGTAGATGAGCGCCTGACAACCTCATTAAAAAACTCATCAAGTAAAGATTCGTTCCCCTCATAACCATGAGCGTCTTTAATAATATTTTCTATAAATTCTTTTTGTTCTTGTGTAATATTCATTTTTTCTTCTCTAATTTTTTATTAAAAACTGATTATAAGATTTGCTTTAATTTTATCCTTATTTATATTGATTTTTGGAAGTTTAGTAAACTGAATAGTTGTTTTGTAGGTTTCCAAGCAAATCTTATCTACTTCTTTAGACCCACTGCTTTGAATTACGGTCGCTTCTAAAATATTGCCGTTTAAATCCATAACAGTTTTAAGTTCCATTTGAGTATTTAAAGCCCTTTCTTTAGCCAGTGACAAATCTCTTGCCAGTGCACTTTTTAAAGCTTGACCTGTAACCATAATATAATTTTTAAATATCGAATTTTCTGCCATATCCGCAGTGATTTCCCAGGAAACATTTCTTATATCGACATCATAGCTCTGTCTTGTAAAGGCTTCTGCAAGAACGGAACTTAAATCTTTATTAGTCGCAGGCCGAGCAGCCGGTTTAATTTTTTTCTGATACAGAGGCAAAAGATCTTTCTCTTTTATTGGCAATGTGTTTTGTTGTTGTTGCCCTGTCGGAATCTCGGGCGGCAATACTGTATTATTTAAATTTTTGTTATTGGTGCTTGTTGGATCTGGTAACGAACTTACTTGATTTATAGGTCGAGGATCCAGAATAGGTAAATTTTGATTTGTTAATGATTTATGATTTATCCACAAAGCAACTGCAATAGCCACAGTAATCCCTGCTGCTGCTATGCCTGCCGCCAATTTCAGGTCTATTATTCCAGTTCGTGGAGCAGTTTCATATTGATCCTCATCAAATTCTTCAAAGTCTTCCTGATCTTCTTGATTTTCATCAACTTCTTCAAAATCTTCAAAATTTTCTTGATCTTCTTGGTCTTCATCAATTTCAGAAATTTCACTGTCTTCAGTTAAAGATGTTTCTTCTGAAGATTCTTCATTTTCAGAATCAGAATTAAATTCTATTTCCTGAGATTCTTCCGAAATATTTTCATTATCTTCATATATTTCAGTAACAGTATTTTCTTTTTGTTCATTATCCTGCTGTATACCTTCTTGCAGAATATTTTCAAAAACAGGTTCAGCAGGGGGTTCAATAACCTTCAGTTCTGTAGGTGCCGGAGGAGATTCATTCTCCATATCTTTAAAATCAAAAAAGTCAGAAGAATCAACAACTTCAACATTATCAAAAGAAGAAAGAATATCATCTATATTGTATTCGATTGTCACATCATCAAATATATTATCTAAATCTGCGGCTTTGTCTATAGATAAAATTTCTTCACTAATTTCTTTATCCTGAACTTCTGAAAAATCAGCTTGAACTTCCGGTGTATTTTGGTGAAGGGAAACAACTTCATCTTCGTCATTCTTTTTGATTGAAAATTCTTCTGAAGAAGCAAGTGTTAATTCTGAAGAATTGCTCTGAGGTTCAAGAAAACTTTCACTTGCTTCTTCATTTATAAGTCCATTCCGGTCAATTTTAAATAATTCATCAGTAGAGTTTGTCTCATCTGCATTTAAATCGAAACTATCAAGAATTTCATCAGCAACAGGTTCATTTCCATTGGATAAAGTTTGATTATCGAAATGTTCCGATAGGGAAGATAACGTTTTTGAGATTCCTTGTGCAGAAGAGGCACTCATTGCTATAGCTGTACCGGCAATTAAACCGGAAACGCTTGCTGCTTGCAATGCCGAAATAATATGACCGCTTCCTAAAATTGTGCCGCTTAATAAAGCTAATTTGCCGGCTGCTTTTATAGTCTTTCCGATTTTTTTGGAAGGAAGCTGTTTTTTCTTTTTCTGCTTTGATTTTTTTTGATTTGAGCTTTTTTCCGTGTTTTCATCAGTTTCTTTTGCAATATTGATTTCTGTTTTTTCTCCCAACAGAATCGGATCACCTGCAAATAATTTTAAAGTATAATCTTCAGTATTTTTTTCGAAGTTGAATTTGTGTCCTGTAGCTTTAATTATGTTATCAATTTCTATAACATGGCTAAATTCCTGATTGCAATCAATGCATGAGGAAATATGCCGTGCAAAAAATTCCTTATCTAAAGAAGAAATTTTCCCGTCTATATAATGATAAAATAAGTCCCTTGCTTTTTTATGATCAAAAGCAGTATGTGAATTTTTGTGCTGGCCTGAGGAATTAATTACCTGTTTTAAAGAATCTATGGGATTTAATTGATCAGCCTCAATAAATACGTATTTATCGTTGCTTTTTTGCCTGTTTATTTTGTCAACGCCTATAAATCCTACAAACTCTGCCTTGTCAATAGAACTCTCTAATCGTACGCCTACATAAATATCCGCTAAAATATTATTTGAAAAATGGTCTTTCGGGATGCACATTTGAGGATAATCATTCCCCACAAAAGCTCTTACAGCTATTTTTAGATTATTTTCCACTGTTATATTGGCTATATCAAAGTCTTTGAGTAAAAATAAGCTCGAAAAGTCGTTATTTTTTGATATTATTGTTATTTCTTGCTCTTTTAAGTATTCACATAAGGCATTTGAAGCAATCAAAGAAATGTAAGCTTTTTTCTGTAAAGTTAAATTATTTAAGCTTGATACAGCAGCTTTCATCTCCATTTTAGCTTGTTTTTTAATTTTTTTGGCAAAAGCCTTTGTCATATCCCAAGTCCCTATTCGTACAGCAATATTATAAACATAATTTCAGGCACCTCCTATTGTAATGATTTTTATTAATAAATAAATCATTAATTTAGATGAATCTTAAGTTTTATAAGTTAATAATTCTTTTGATTTTTACTTATTTATCGGGGCGTGTTAAACTTTTTATTGACATGATAATAGGCTTTTTGTTCAATATAAATGAAAACCAAGCTGTTTTTTCAAAAACTAAACATTAGGAGTCAGGCAATTGTGTAGAATTGGCGCCGTTAAATCGAAAAAATATATTCATCCTTCCAAAGCACTTTTTTTGATGCGTTCTCAGCAAAAAGGACATGATAATTCCGGGTTTGCTATGGTTATGCAGGATTTGGGCGGAATTTTTAAAGATTATAAAGATCTTCCTATTCTTTCAATGGCATGCACCGATGAAGGATTGAATATTGCAGACAATATACTGGCAGAAGAAGGTTTTGTCAGAGCAATGCAGTGGAGTCCCGAAACAAATCCGGATACAAAGCTTATAATTGAAACGATGCCTCATTATATATTTCAGGTGCTTCAATACCCAAAAATTTTTAAACATGCCACTCGTGAAGAAAAAGAAGAACTTCTGGTTAAGACCAGACTAAGATTGAGAGAAGCCCTTGAAGTAGATGAAGAAGGTTATGTTTATTCCTTTTGGCCTGATGTTATTACACTTAAAGAAATTGGGGATCCCAAAGATATTGGAACATATTTTGGATTGTGGGAAGAATCTGACAATTTTACCGCAAAGATTATTACGGCTCAGTGCAGACAAAACACAAATTATGACATCGTAAGATACGCAGCACACCCGTTTTTCTTGCAGGGATATACGATTCTTGCAAATGGTGAAAATACATTTTATGAAAAAAATAAACTTTTTCAACAAAGCTTATTTGAAGGATATGTGGGCTTTGAATCAGATTCACAGTGTTTTTTGTATACTTTGCATTACTTAAATAAAGTATTAAAATGGCCTCTTAGCTATTATAAACATATTATTACGCCGCTTCCTCATGATGAAATTAATCAAAGACCTGACAAAACAGTTCTTTTGAAAATAAAAGAATCCCTTGCCCATCTGGAAATAAACGGACCAAACACAATTATAGGAGTGCTTCCTGATGGAACACTTTTTACATGCTGCGATTCTAAAAAATTAAGACCGGTTGTTATTGGACATACTGAAGATACTGTAATTATAACTTCCGAAGTGACAGGCATTAACGAGATTTTGCCTGAAAGAAATTGGGAAGATGATATTTACCCTCACGAAAGAGAAACAGTAGTAATTAACAATGATTTGAGGGTCGAAAGATGGCAACAATAAAAGTAAATGAACTTAATAAAGACGAGTTATTATGGCAAATAGAATATAATTCCGACAGATGCACAATGTGCGGAAAATGCGCGGCCGCATGTCCTTTTAATGCTATAGAAGCTTCTGTTGAAAAAAGAAGAAAAGTAATAAGCGAAGATTTAACGCCTGTTCCAAAAGTAAAGTTTCAAACAATACCTGTAATTAAACAAAATATTAATATACAAAATTTTTGCCGTGGTTGTGGAATTTGCGAAAAAGTCTGTCCAAATGAAGCTATTAAACCTGTAAGAAATCCCGATGAAAAATTTGCCATGAAAGTAAGAGCATATACTGGAGATTCTTATAAAAGGGGCGGAAGAAGCAACTTGCACACTTCACCAAGAGCTCTTGATAAAATTAAAATTGGTCGTATCTCCCAAATGACTGATCCTTCTCTTGATGCTCAAAGGCATACTTTTGAAATGCTTGCTCCGTTCGGAAGGGTGCTTCCCCCTGAACAAATACCTTTTCAAAATTTAAACGGGCATTTGGAGCTTAATACCAACTTGCCTCCCGTAAGATGGATTTATCCGATAATTCTCGGGGATATGTCAATTGGCGCGCTTTCAGGCAGGATGTGGGAAGCTCTTGCAATTGCTACCGCTTATATGAACGAAGAACTCGGAATCCCTATCCGCATGTGTTCAGGAGAAGGCGGTATGCCTATAAGACTGTTGAAATCAAGATATTTAAAATATATGATTCTTCAAATAGCTTCAGGCCATTTTGGCTGGAATAGAATTATAAACGCAATGCCGGATATGGTAGAAGACCCGGCTGGTGTTCTTATTAAAATAGGGCAGGGGGCAAAACCAGGTGATGGCGGACTTTTACAGGCAAAAAAAGTTGCCAGGCATATTCAGGAAATCAGAGGCGTTCCAAAAGCTGATCTTCTCAGTCCGCCAAACCATCAGGGACTTTATTCCATTGAAGAAAGCGTTCAGAAGATGTTTCTTTCCTTAAATGCCGCATTTAAGTTTAGAGTTCCTGTTGCAATCAAGGTTTCTGCAAGTGTAACAAGCATTTCTGTATATAATAATCTTTTAAGAGATCCATATAATATTGTCGGCGGATTTTTCCTCGATGGTATTTTCGGTGGAACGGGCGCTGCACACGAAATTTCACTTAACCACACAGGTCATCCGATACTTTCAAAGTTAAGGGATTGCTATCTGGGGGCAGTGCATCAGGGAAAACAGGGACAAATCCCTCTCTGGGCAGCAGGCGGACTTGGCATGCATGGAAATCTTGCAGCTGATGCCTTTAAAATGATTTGTCTTGGTGCAAATGGCGTATTTACAGGCAAATTATTGCTTCAAATTGCAGGATGTGTAGGCAATGATTATGGAAAATGCAATGCCTGCAATACAGGACTTTGTCCTGTAGGAATTTGCACGCAAAATCCCGTACTTGTGAAGCGACTTGATATTGATAAAGTTGCCGAAAATATTGTAAATTATTTCATAGCAACAGATCAGGAAATCAAAAAGCTTATGGCTCCTATCGGAAACAGTTCTTTGCCTGTTGGTCGCTCAGATGCACTTGTTACAACTGACAGCAGTATTGCGGAAAAACTTAAAATCCAGTACGCATGCTAGTAATAAAATTACAAATAATATGATAAAGCAGACTAAAGACCCCTGCATTGCGTTAGAGACATTTGTCTTTTGAATCTCTTCGTTGATTCACTTATCGCAATGACGGTCTTAAAATGGTATCTTTTATTTCGCAATCTACATACTAGGCTAAGATATCAACAGATGGCTTTTCTTTCCTCAGATAATCCACAAAGTTTCCACCATCAGCTAAATGATTATTAAGCTTTTCAGCTTTTTGATAATGTATAGCTGGATCAGAGTCATTTGTAGCTATCTTTACAAACTTAGAAGCAGTGTCTCTTGGTATCCCGCTTATTACAAATTTTTGTTCCGCTTCTTGGCAAGGTTTACAATCTTTGTTGTCACAGCCAAAAGCCGGTTTGATATTTCTGTTGAGATTAAATCCGATATTTGTCATTTTGTTTATCCTTTCTTTAAGTAATATTTCGACATTTAAAAAATTTTGTCTGTTTACATTGAGGTGTTTGGTTTCTTAATTTATCGATTTGCCCTTACGTTCTTAAGCATATTAACAATAGGTGCTAATTGTCCTTTTTTGCTTAAAGCTTCCTTTAGTGCCGCAGCATTTTTTAGATGATCTTCAGGTTTTTCAGATGGTGAAAAACTATCTTTTACATAAGCATCAGCTCTGCTTTCAGGTACGCCGGCAGCTGTCAATATTTTTTTTGAACTTTCACAATCTTCGCAGCCAAAAGCTGGTTTGATGTTTCTTTGGGGGTTAAATCCAATGTTTAGCATTTTGTTTCTCCTTTTTTTAGTTGTTAAATTACTTATTCAACAAATTATTAATTTACTGTAGTTTTTTTAAGTTCCTTAACATAGTAATCCAGGTTTCCGCCCACAGTGTTTGAAAGTTTTTCAGCCTTTTGTTCATGAGTCAATCCTTGTCTTTTTTCACTTCCTATCAAGGCGGTATTACTTTCTACAAACCCTTTAGCTCTGCGCGGTCCGACACCGGCGTCTGTTAATGTTTTTTTAATTTGCTCACATTTTTCACAACCGAAAGCCGGTCTGATGTTTCTCTGGGGAATAAACCCGATTGCTTGCATTTCCTTTCTCCTTATTTTTTAAATTATTTGTTCGATACTTGTATAAATCATGTGAAGGAAAAAAATTAACACCTTCCTGAAAAAAATTCTTTTGATTTTTCATGCAGAAAAGTAAAAACCCTTTAGTGGTAAGGTTTTTACGATTTAAAGTTTGCTTAATTTTTCTTAATATTTTCTACAAGGGTTTTCTACAAATTAACTGTTAAATAAACTAACGCGTCATTGAGAGGAGAGGCTTTAGGCCCGACGTGGCAATCCATTTTATTTTTTATAGATTGCTTCGCTATGCTCGCAATAACGATTTTAACGGTTTAGCAATTCGAGTTATTTAAATTTAATTGTAATAATCGAGAGTCAAAATATTTTCCAAAATACCTGTATTTATTAATTCGTCAATTTTTTGTTTTAATTCGTCAAGCTTTTTATCGCTATGATTTTCAAAATGTGCAACTTCTACAGGAAGTTTTATTTCATTTGTAAACTTTAAATTTATAAAATTATTGTTTAATTCAACAAACTGTTTATAACTTTTAAAATATTTCAAATGTTCAGGATTTATTCTGGAAGTTCTCTTCAAATAAAATTGAGCAGATTTTTCAAATTTCTCAACAAATTTTATAATAAAATCAATTTCATGAGAAGAATTAAGATCGTCTTCTTCTTTTTCGTTTGTAGAAAGAAGCGGATTTCCTTCAATTTCTCTGACATCACTTTTGTATTTCCAGAAAAGATAGCTTCCCCAGAGTATACATCCGAGATAAAAAGAAGCGCAAAGTTTTATTACAGGCACAATTTGATTTTCCAGATTTATAAAAGCAAATTTTTTCTGATGATTTTGTTTTAAATCAGATATTTCATCAAGATATTCAAAAGCTTCTTTTGGAAAAGCCGCTGCAAATTGCGAAAATCCCGGATCAAAGAGAACGAATTCACTCCCGCTTCGAATGGAAACGAGTTTATCCTGCATCAACGCCACCTCCACATCGCAAAGAAATTTTTATTTTTTCAATAAAGAACATAAAACTGTCCTTGCATCCTACATTAAATAAATGTTGAATATATTTATACACAGGAATTATACTATGGATTGGAACTGGTTTGTAAATAACATTGAGTTTTTATACAAACATTCAATTCCGATAGTAATTCCATCACTTAAGCCGGTGTCAATATGAATGTAGTGGGCTATGTAATATCTTACAAAGCTGATAAAACAGATAGATATGTTGAAAATAAAATTCAGCAGGAAAAAATACTGTCCTTTTGCGAACAAAACAGGCTTGAACTTGTAAAAACATATGTGGAAATTAACAATAGTAAGCCTGATATGCGACAGTTACTTGTTGAACTGATGAATAGCGCCCCAGGAAAGAAGTTTTCCGCTGTTTTGGTATATACTTATGATAGGCTGGCACTCGAAGAAGATATAAGAAACTGGATTATTCAGGAATTAAAAAACTATGGAGTAGAAGTTTATTCGCTTACGGAAGCCCCTCCATTAAGCTCTCAACAAAAAGCCGAAAAAAAATCAAAATCCATAAAAGAAAAATTAAGAGATTTACCTTCTTTGCCGGAAGTGGTTACAAAAGTTACAGAGCTTGTTCAGGACCCTAAGTCGTCTGCCGCACAACTCAGCAAAATCATTTCACACGATTCCGGTTTGACCTCAAGAGTTTTAAAAATGGTAAATTCTGCCTATTACGGTTTTCCCAAACAAATAAGTTCTATTCAGCATGCAATTACAATTATGGGATTTACGACAATAAAAAGCCTTGTGCTTTCTTCTAGTATTTTCAGGATTTTTGCCCCCAAATCAGGTACTGCAACAAGCCTTGATTACAAAAAATTCTGGAAACATTCACTTCTTACAGCAATTGCCTCGAGAAATATATATCAAAAACTTTTTTTTCAGGCTGATGAACATATCTTTAGTGCGGCAATTCTCCACGATATAGGCAAAATTATACTTGACCAGTATGACCATGACAATTATATCCGCGCACTTTCAGAAGCCCCCGGCTCACTTTTTTTTGGCGACGAAATTATGGCGGCAGAACAAAAAAACTGCGATGTTACACACCAGCACATCGGGCATTTTGTTTCAGAAAACTGGAACCTGCCTGAAATGATCTCTGATGTCATTCTTTATCACCACTCTCCGCTTGAATCCAAAAATCAACAAAATCTTACAACTGTTGTCTATCTCGGGAATATCCTTTCTCATCTTATACTTGATTATGAGGTTTTTAGTATAAATCTTTTTGATGACGAAATCCTGAGCCATATAGGATTAAACGAGGATGATCTGGCTTCAATTTTTGTTGAACTCAAACAAGAAGCCGAACAACTTAATGATTTAGAGTCATTCTTTAAATAATTTTTTTTATTAACTCGTGTTGCTGATTAAATTTACGCGTCATTGCGAGGAGAGGCTTTAGACTCGATGCGGCAATCCATTTTATTTTTTATGGATTGCTTCGCTATGCTCGCAATGACGGTTTAGCAATTCTGGTTATTAGTTATTTGGAAAAATGTTTCTACTCGATAGGGTAGAAACATCAGTATTTATCTGCTTTATAATATGCAAATTCGTTTCAGTATAATAAAAAAATTTAAGGAGAAATTCAAATGGAACAAAAACCAATGAAAGGAACAAGAACAGAACATAACTTAATGGCGGCTTTTGCGGGCGAATCACAGGCAAGAAACCGCTATACTTTTTATGCAAGCGTTGCAAAAAAAGAAGGATATTATCAAATTTCTGATATTTTTCTGGAAACGGCAGCAAATGAAAAAGAACACGCTGAAATATATTTTAAATTACTTGAAGAAAGACATCCTATCCAAATTACAGAAACTTATCCTTCAGCTTTTGGAAATACAGTGGAAAATTTAAGAGCTGCGGCAGAAGGTGAACATTTCGAATGGGAAACTTTATATCCCGGATACGCTAAAATTGCTGATGAGGAAGGGTTTCAAGAAGCAGCAAGTGCTTTCAGAAGAGTATCTCTGGTTGAAATTCTTCATGAATCCAGATACAAAAAGCTTTTGTATAATGTGGAAAATAACAGGGTCTTCGAAAGAGACGTTAAAGTTCAATGGAAATGCAATAATTGCGGATATATTCATTCCGCAACAAGAGCTCCGGAAGTTTGCCCCGTTTGCAATCATCCAAAAGCATATTATGAACTTTTTGCCGAAACTTATTAAAAATCTTTTATATAGATCTTTTGTGCATCTACCCAGTTTTCTATAGAAGATTTGTTTAAATTAGATACATGCTGATGAAAAGCAAGAAAAGCTATTCTTTCATTTATTTCCCTGTAAGCTTCTAACCAGTTAACATCAGGGTCAGGACAACCGTTTAAATAATGAAAATAAGCTTCTTCATTAATTCTTTCTTCAATAACCTGTTCCCTGAACGCCTGATTCCAGTCTTCAATAGCATCATCAGGGATATTTAACGATTTTCTGGCTATATATTTAAAATAAGCTCGTTCCCTTGTTTTATCCCAAAAATTTTTTCCCATGTTATATTCCCCCTCATTTTGATAAATTCCATTTTATCAGTATTACAGAGAGGTTTTATTCTCTTTAAGTACATAATTAATTTACCCGAATTGCTAGATCGTCACTGCGAGCATAGCAAAGCAATCTATAAAAATAAAATGGATTGCCGCGTCGAGTCTAAAGCCTCTCCTCATACAGCAATGACGCGTAAATTTAATTATTTTTATTCAAAACGCCTGATTGTTGTCTTTTTACGCTGACAACATCACTTACTGTATTTATGCTGGTGATAAGCTTATTAAGATGTTCTATATTTGCTATTTCAAGTCCGATTTCTATTGTAGAAAAATCCTTACTTCTTCTTTTAATAGTTGCCTGTACAATATTGGTTCTGCTGTCCGCAATTTTACCGAGAACATCTTTAAATATGCCTATTCTGTCTATTGTTTCTATATAAATCTTAGTCGTATAAGTTTTATTAGAGTCAGCCTGATTCCAACCTATAGGTATAACTCTTTCTCCGTCTACAATTTGAAGCGACTTGCAGTCTTCTCTATGTACACTTACGCCGCGGCTTCTTGTTACAACACCAACTATTGGTTCTCCCGGAACAGGTGAACAGCATTTTGAGAAATGATGAAGCATTCCTTCAAGCCCCTCAATGGATTTTGATGATTTAGACGTGGAGGTCTTTGTGATTTTAATTTTAGGTGCTATCTGGTCAACCTTAAGCTTATTGAGAATTTTTTGCAGAGTAATTTCTCCATAACCAATAGCGGCAAAAAGATCATCTTCTGCCTGATAATTCATTTGCTTTGCGATTTCAAGAAGTTTTCCGTCTCTTATAAGCTCTTCAACGGCAGCTTTGGTCATTTCATGTTCAAGATTGCTTCTTCCCTGTAAAATATGCTCATCTCTGTGGTTTTTCTTAAACCAACCGCGAATTCTGCTTTTTGCCTGATTTGTAACGACTATATTAATCCAATCCAGACGGGGTTTTGCTTGCTTTCCTGTCAAAATTTCGACAATATCACCGTTTTTTAGCTTTGTATCAAGCGTTACAATACGACCGTTCAGCATGGCTCCTGTACATCTGTGACCGATTTCCGTGTGAATTCTGTACGCAAAATCCAACGGAACAGCGTTGGCAGGCAAATCTATTACATCACCCTGCGGTGTGAAAACAAAAACTTCATCGGAAAAAAGATCGAGTTTTACACTGTCAACGTATTCTTTTGCATCTTTTGTATCATTTTGAATTTCAACAAGTTTTCTCAGCCAGCTGAATTTCTCCGCATCTTTTGAATTAGCTTTTACAGGCACACCGGACTCTTTATATTTCCAATGGGCAGCTAGACCGTGTTCTGCTATTTCATGCATTTCATGTGTTCTTATTTGAACCTCAAGAGGCTTGCCCCTCGGTCCAATTACAGAAGTATGCAATGACCTGTAAAGGTTGTTTTTAGGCATGGCTATGTAATCTTTAAAACGCCCGGGAATTGGCTTGAACGCAGAGTGAATAAGCCCGAGAACTTCGTAACATTCTTTTTCATCATCAACTATCACTCTAACAGCGGTTATATCATACAAATCCTGATATGACATTTGTTTACGGTGCATTTTTGAGAAAATACTGTAATAACTTTTTGCTCTACCGGTTATTACCGCTTTTATATGCATTGCTTTTAAATTATTGTCGATTTTTTCTATAATTGTTTGGATGGTATGATCTCTCTCGGCCTTTGCCTGAGCCACCAACTGCGCAATTTCAAAATATTTTTCAGGATTGCTGTATCTTAAAGAAAGATCTTCAAGCTCTGTTTTTACCAAGCCCATTCCGAGTCTGTTGGCTAACGGAACAAAAATTTCGAGGGTTTCTTTTGCAATTTCTTTTTGTTTTTCAAGCTTCATGTAGTTCAAAGTTCTCATATTATGAAGCCTGTCTGCCAATTTAAGGAAAATTATCCTTATATCCTCTGCCATTGCAAGGAACATTTTTCTGAAATTTTCCGCCTGACGTTCTTCTTTAGAACTGAAGCTGAATTTGCTCAGTTTAGTAACACCGCTTACCAGTGTTAAAACATCTTGACCAAAACGTGATTTTATAGCTTCAGGGCTGGTTTCTGTATCTTCCAGAGTATCATGCAGCAAAGCTGCACAAATAGTATCAGTATCCGCCTGCAAATCAGCCAGAATACAGGCAACTTCAAGAGGATGAAGAATATAAGGCTCTTCACTTGCTCTATATTGCCCTTCATGCAAACCCGCCGCAAAATCGAATGCTGAATGAATTTTTTCAACATCCTGTTCAGGTCTCTTTTGTTGTTTTAGAATGGTACCTAATTGGTCAAAAAGTTGCTTATGCATTTTTTATAATTAACGATTCGTTTAATTTATTTATAATATTGTACTCTTTATGGGTAATATACACAATATGAACAAATCAAGTAATAATGTTCTTAAAATAACCAAACTCGAAAACGGTATAAAATTAAGTGTAAAAGTCGTACCTAACTCTTCAAAGTGCGAAATTTCGGGTATAATGGACGACAGTTTAAAAATAAAGCTTGATGTGCCGCCGGTAGAAGGAAAAGCAAATGAAAAATGCATCAAATTTCTGGCGAAAATTCTTGGAATTTCAAAAACTTCTATAACTATTGTTAGCGGTGAAACAAATAAAAATAAAATTTTATTTATAAAGGGCGATGCTGAAGAATTAAATTCTAAAATACAAAATTTTTTATGATAATATAATTTTTATAAATGAAATTCAAAAATTCGCGGAGGGATAAATGATAGCTTTTTTCCAGATTTTACAAACATTATCAGGTTTATTATTAATATTATTAGTTCTTCTTCATTCTCCAAAAGGAGATGGAATGGCTTCTATTGGCGGAGCAGCACAATTATTTTCCAGCCAAAAAGGTGTTGAATCAGGATTAAACAAAATAACCGGCGGCGTATCATTTATTTTTGTATATGTTTCTCTTGTTTTAGGGTACAAATTAACAGATTTAACTTCTATAATAGGCAGCTTGATTGTTTTAGGCGCTGTAGTTTTTCTTGTGTCCCTATTTAAAAAGTTCTTTATGAGAGCGGAATAAACTGCAAAAATATTTTTTAAAATTGCAGAAATAAATAATCCCGGTCGCCAATTAATTTATTTTTACAAATTGTCATTCTGAGGGCTAAAGCCCGAAGAATCTGTCCAGTAAGCATTTTTAGCTAAAATCACAAATTGGACAGATCCTTCGCTTTGCTCAGGATGACATTCTCAAAAATCAATATTTGCAATAATTTTAGCTAATTGGCGACTCGAGTTAAATAATGATTCAAAAAAATCCTCCAAATATATAGTTAACAAATCTCTGATTAAATGCTTTAATATAACAAGAGGTTTGTTAGGAGATAGAAATCCGATTGAATACTCTCAATGAAACAAAAATAATAGTTCCGGCAGAACACACCGAAAGTGTCGCCAGAGCTATTTTTGCTTTAGAAGAAGGTGCTTTTACAAAAATTATATGCGGTGCAGCGAACACGAATGAAAAACATGTCGAAAGGCTTGCACTGGTTTACGCATTGAGCGGGGTAAATGTGATAGATGTTGCCCCCTCGCAAACAATAATTCAGTCTGCAAAAGCAGGAATTAAAAAAGCTTCCGACCTTTATAATAAAAATCCGGAAGCTTTTGCGCATTATAAAGAGCCTGTATTGATGGTAAGTCTCGATGCAGGAGATGATTTACATTTCAGGAAGGCTGAAATTAATTACAGTAAATGCTCAAGTTGTTTTGAATGTATAAATTCGTGCCCTGCAAGGGCTTTATCAACAGCTTATTCTTCTAAGGGTGACAGCCTTAAAAACCTGCATCCCGCCGACGAAATCCTTCAATCCGCTGTGCAGGAAGATAAAAAAATACAACTCAATAAAGATAATTGCTTAGGCTGTGGAAGATGCAGCGAAGCATGTTTGCAAAACGCAATAAGCTTTACAAAACTTAGCAATTCTTTTGATTTTGATTTTAAAGAAATTAAATCTATAGAAATACATACAGGAAGCAGTTCCATAGAGGAGGTGAAAATTTTTCTGGAATTAAACGCACAGTTGCTCACAAACATCGAGCTTTTGTCATTTTGCGTTGAATCAAAAAGATTTAACACTACTGAATTACTGGATTACACAAGCTCTTTGACAGAGCTTATCCCTCAAAAAGTAATTTTGCAGATAGACGGAGTGCCTATGGGCGCAACAGATAAGCCGTCTTCTTCTTTGCAGGCTGTTTCGGCAGCGACAATTCTTGTGGAAAATAAAACAAATGCTTACATACAAATTTCGGGAGGAACAAATTATTTTACTAAAAAATTGGTGAATCAACTCGATTTAAAAATTTCAGGGATAGGATACGGAACTTTTGCGAGAAAAACAATTCTATCTTATTTAGATGAGCTTGAGGAAATTTTTATTATGCAATTGCAACGAATTGTTAACATTACTACAAGCTTAGTAGTAAATTAATGCAAAGTGGCGGAAAAAGATGTATAATGTAGGTATAAAAAAGGAGTACGGAATAAAACACAAAGAAAACCTATCTGAAGAAAAATATTATGGACGTAGTTTTTGCAGAGAGGAGCATTCCGTGAATTTAGAAGAAAAAAACTTTTCGAATTCTGAATTTTACAGTGATTTAGAAAAACTTGCTGCTGTATTGCCGCCTAAAATAATCGGCGAAATGAAAAAACTTAAACTGGATGATATAGTAGAAGTTGTTTTGGATATTGGAAGAAGAGGCGAATTAAGGCATTTAGACAAGTCTATCGAATATCTCGGACAAGAATTTGTAACCCAAAAAGATATTGATTCCGTAATTTCAAAAATAGATGATTTTACATCCGATAACAGATCCGGTATTCCGGGAACACTCCACAGAATTAGCGCTATTCGCAACAGAAAAGGTCATGTTATAGGTCTTACATGCAGAGTCGGCAGGGTCGTAACCGGAACTATTAATTGTATAAAAGATTTAGTGCTTCAAGAAAAAAGTATTTTATTTCTCGGAAAACCGGGCGTGGGAAAAACTACAAAACTCAGAGAAATAGCAAGGCTTTTAGCCGATGATTTGAGCAAACGTGTTATTGTTGTCGACACTTCCAATGAAATTGCCGGAGATGGCGATGTTCCCCATATTGCGATTGGCAAATCAAGACGTATGCAAGTTTTATCACCGGAACGTCAAAAAGATGTGATGATTGAGGCTGTTGAAAATCATACACCTGAAGTGATTGTTGTAGATGAAATAGGTACAGAGCAAGAAGCACAGGCTGCCAGAACAATAGCCGAAAGAGGCGTAATGCTTATTGCTACAGCACACGGAAATCTCCTTGAAAATCTTATTAAAAACCCTACTTTGTCAGACTTAGTCGGCGGAGTAAATACTGTAACGCTGGGCGATGATGAAGCAAGAAGAAGAGCTTGCCAGAAAACTGTTCTTGAAAGAGAAAAACAGCCTACTTTTGATATAATAATCGAAATCAGAGACAGAGAAACTCTCGCAGTATATCCAAATGCGTCTGAAGCCGTTGATTGTATCCTTAGAGACTGGCCTATATCTCCTGAAATCAGAAAAATTGATCACAAAGGAGAAACTGTCGAAGTTAAACAGGCTGAAAAAGCAGAAAAAATCGAGCAGAAAGTTAACTTTGAAGCTTTTGTGGACAAATACACCAAAAACATTAGAGCCTCAAGCAAAAAAATATTTATCTACGCTGTAAGCCGCTCAATGGTTGATAAAGTTATTGAAAGACTTGACATTGACGTTGAAATCACAAGAAATATCGATGAAGCCGATGTCGTAATTGCACATAACAGCTTTTCAAAAGGCGGCGCAAAAATCTTAAATGTCGCCAAAGATTATCATTTGCCTATTCATTTTGTAAAATCAAATACAATGCCTCAAATTCAAAAAGCGATTAAAGATTCTTTCGGCATGAAAGAAAAACCTGGGGATTCTTACGGAATGGCTTGTTTTGATGAAACTGAAGAAGCATTAAAAGAAGTTCAAGGAGCTGTTTATAAAATTCTAAACGGTTCAGACTCAATAGAACTCGAACCAAGAAAATCACATATAAGAAAACTTCAGCATGAAATCATTGAAAAGTATAACCTGACAAGTACAAGTGTCGGTGAAGAGCCTGAAAGACGCTTGAAAATCATATCGACTAACGGTTTAAAAGAAGTCGGATAAAATAAAATGAAATTTAACGCTTGTGCAACTCCTGTTACTTATGCTTATAAAGCTTTAGGATTTCCGAAAAAACTTTAAAGCCTATAACGGGAGATAGCCAAATTGCACCTTCATTAACCGTCTGAATAATCATTTTTAGATGCTGAATTTTAATATCTTTGTTAACATAAGCAGAAGCTCCTGCTATCAATGAATCTATGGCTTCATTTTTATCCGAATGAGCTGTTAACGCTATAATTTTAATAAACGAATTAGTTTCTTTTATTTTTTTAGTGGCTTCCGTTCCTGAAATAACAGGAAGCCCGAGATCCATAATTATTACATCGGGCCGAAGCTCTTTGGCAAGATTGACTGCCGTCTGTCCATCTTTTGCTTCCCCCACAACTTTAAAAGCAGAATCTTCCTGAAGAAAATCTATAATCACTTTTTTATACAAATTTTCATCTTCTACAATTACTATTGTTATTTGAGGAGCTGAATCTGTTAAATACACATCAATCTCCTTTTATCTCATCAGTTAACGGCAAAGTAAAATAGAAAGTAGTTCCCTTGCCCTCTTCTGATTCAAACCATATTGTTCCCCCGTGATATTCAACTATTTGTTTTGACAAATAAAGCCCGAGACCCGTACCAACTTTTCTCTTACTTGTCTGATATTTTTGAAAAATATTGGCTTTTTCTGCTTCAGGGATTCCGGCACCATTATCACTTATTGAAATAAGAATTTCGTTTTCTCTCTTTTCGGCGGAAATATTTATTTCTACTTTTTTAGGATTATGTTTAATGGCATTAATTATTATATTTATAAAAACCCGTCTGATTTCATCAGGATCCATGTAAATATCCATAAGAATTTCCTGAATATTTTTAATAATTTCTGATTCGTTATCATCAGCCATAGGTTTTATTGTTCTTATGGCATCATCAATTATTTTAGATATATTTGCCGGTTCTTTTTTTATTTCATGCAAGCCAAGATCCATTGAATAAACAAGAAGAAGATTTGTTATAAGCCTTAAAAGCTCTTCATTTGTCTTATATATATCATTCAAATACGTCATAATGCTTTGAATACTGGCATCCTGTTTTTTTGATATTATGAATTCAAGGGCTTTTTGCTCGGCATAAATAGGGCTCTTCAAATCATGAACAAGCGAGGCTATAAAAATTTCTTCAATTGCTCTTATTTCTTTTCTGCTTCTGATTTCAATATAAATAATTGCGGTAGTTCCAACAATTAACTTTAAAGATTCTATATCCTGATACGACCATTTTCTCGGAATATCAGAACAGACCATAACCCTTTCTTCTATTTTCCTTTCGCCTTTAACAGGTGAAAGGATTTCAATAGGATAGAGCATAAAAGCTTTAATATTATTTTCTTCCAGAAATTTCTTTAATTTGGTATTTTGAATTTGCTCAAGAGTATTTACCGTTATAATTGAATGTTCTGTATAATTTTCCAGTTCCTTAAAAGAATCCTGTGTAAAAATTATTTTTCCTTCAAACTCTTTAACTCTATCTTTTAATGCTTCATTTATGACGACAAAATTTCCTAAAGAATCGGTATTTAAGTGTAAAACCTTGTTCACTCCATACATATCCGCCAATTTATTGACCAAATACTCAAATACTTGCTCAAGGTTTTCATAACCCCTGACTTCCATTATTATTTCTTTGAGTATTTTTTCGTAACTAACAGCCTTGATAAGACTATTTTGGACTTTAAACAAATGAGTCCCGATAGAAATTTGTCTTGCAGCAGGAATTAAAAATTCCAGATTTTTTCCTGATAAAAGTTCTGTGGATTCTGTGTTCGTTATAAAAAATGCAGATTCAAGCTCTCCTCTAAAAAAAATGGGCAGTATTATTTCATTATTTATTTCCAGATTTTCAAAAAGCTGCTTAAATGTTTCGGGATATTCAGGTTTATTAATATCATCGATTATAAAAAGATGCTTTTCTTGTGTTAATTTATCTTTTAAAAACCTGTCAAACTCTATAGGATAAAGCATCTTTCTCTTTGAGGAAGGACTTTCTTTATTTTTTCTGTATTCTTCGACAACCTCCGAAAAAGTATTTATATCTTTATCATAAAACCTGAAATGCACTCTGTCTGCATTAAAGAGCTTGCCCAGTTCCATCGTTATATTTCTGACAGCTTCCTCGAGATCGTCACTTATTAAAGTATTAATAATTATATTTTTTAGATTTTCATTATCGTCACTCATAAATCAGGACTCCATTTTTTATATAAAAAACATAATGAAATACTTTATATAAAAAAACATCACTAAGTAGAATAACGTTATTTTTTCCCGTTAATTATTTTTGTAAAAGTTCCAAAAAAAATTAATACCAATAATTATCCGAATAATTCTCACATATGAGCTAATATCGAGATAGTTTTTAATTATTAGCTCAGGTATATTTAATTATTTCCTGTTTCAACTCCTGCAAAGCTTCTCCGTTGTAAAGTTTTCCTTTTATAACATTGCCTTTTTTGTCAATGATATAAAGATACGGAATTGCCGAAGGAAAGCTCAGTCCTAAATTATTTGCTTTTTGCAGTGAAGATTTTTGGTCTATATCCAAATCAGTAAAATTTATACCGGTTTCCTGCGCAAGAGAAAAACAGGCTGTTCGTGCTTCTCTGCATTGCATACTCCAACTTGAACAAAAAAGAACAATTTTTGATGCTGTCGCAAAAGCAACTGAACTAAATAAAATCCCCGCTAACAAACCAAACCCCATAAAAATAATTTTTATTGATACAGGGTTTTTCATTATCTGTTTCTTATAATTATAATTTTTCAAGTTTCTCTTTCTTTCTGTTTAGCTTTCTTAGAGCCTATCTTGTTAAAAACAGGCAATGATTTTTTTCGCAAACAGGTGTTAAGTAAAATTTTTAATTAACAATAATCATCTGTTCTTCCGGAACAGTAGTTGTGGTTGTGCTGAGAGGAGCAGGACTTGCCGCCGGAGTATAAACAACAGGAGCAGGTGTTGTTACAGGTGCTGCCGCAGGAGTATAAACTACCGGAGTAGTCGTTGTTACCGGAATAGTTACGGTTGTATTCATATATTTGTTAAGAACCTGTGTTCCGACAGTATAAACCGTTTGTTTCAGCAGTTCCTTCACTAAAATATTAGTTACGGCATCACAAAGTCTATTATCTGAAAGACCGCAACTTTGCCCCGAAAATTTGTCGGGTATTGTAGTATTTTCGATCGCAAAAGCTGTTTCCCCGGAAATAAGCACTGCAAAGCCCAAGAACAAGATTTCCTTTTTCATCCCTCACCCCTTTAATAATTATTTTTTAAAGTACGATAACTAGAAACTATCATATTTGTTTGTTTTTATAAAGTCAAGACCTTATAAGGGTATAAAATATTTTTCATTTCATAATTAAGCGGTATCTTTTCCAAATAATACAACAGGAATGGTTTTCATTAATATGTGCATATCTTTAAACAATGACCAATCTTTTGCATATTCATATTCAAGATTTACGACATCTTCAAATTCTTTAATTTTTGACCTGCCGCTTACCTGCCATGGACCTGTTAATCCCGGCATCATTGCAAATCGCACATAATATAAATCCTTATATTTGCTTACTTCGGATGGTAAAGGAGGCCTGAAGCCCACAAGACTCATTTCACCTTTAAGAACATTGAATAACTGAGGAAGTTCATCAATACTGTATTTTCTAATAAATTTGCCGACTTTTGTTATTCTCGGATCATCAAACATTTTAAACATTAATGCGTTTGTTTGATTGTATTTTTGCAGTTCTTCAGCCTTTTTTTCGGAATCTTTGTACATGCTTCTAAATTTGCAAATATAAAATTCCTTACCATGCTGGCCTATTCTTTTTTGTTTAAAAAACACAGGTCCTTCTGATTCCAGTTTTATTGCTGCTGCAGTAATAAAAAGAACAGGTGAAATCAAAGCCAGACCTACTATGGTTATCGTCTTTTCAATTATTTTTTTCAGAAAATACTGAAAAACTTTTTGATTTGAATTATAAAGATTAATTGAAATTTCGTAAGGATTTTTTATTATATTATCAAATCTATTATTAGAATTTTTTATAAAATCAACAATTTCTTGTGAAATAATATTTTTATCTATGGTTTTTTCCGCTAACATTTTTTCTACCTCTATATAACTTTTATTACGTGTTTTCTATTATTTGTTTGAGTCTTTTATTAAACTTTTCTTTATCAAATCTTTTTGCACTTTCTTGTATAAACCTGTTATCCCATTCGTTTTTTTCACAAATTTTTATGGCATTACCAAGAGATTCAACAGTTTGCTCTTCAAAAAGAATTCCTGTCTGACCATCTATTACAATATCGAGAGCGCCGCCGCCTTTAAAAGCAATGACCGGCTTGCCTGCAGCTTGCGCTTCCGCCATTACAATACCGAAATCTTCTTTGCCGGGAAATATAAATCCTTTGCATCTATTCATATACTTGGCAAGAATTTCATCCGAAACTTTTCCAAGCAGTTTAACGTTGGGTTTTGCAATTTTTTTGTATTTTTCAAATTCTGCACCGTCGCCTATAATTACAAGTTTTTTACCGTTTTCATTAAATGCTTCTATTGCAAGATCAAACCTTTTATACCCGACAAGCCTGCTTATCATTAAATAATAATCATCGTATCCTTCATGGAAAAACTTATTGGTGTCTACAGGCGGATACAAAATTTCACAATCCCTGTTATAGAATTTTTTTATTCTCGCTGCTGTATAACCCGAATTTGCCAGAAAATAATCAACCCTGGCAGAGCTTGTCACATCCCAAACTCTAAGATAGTTGCAGAGAAAAGAGCTTAAGAATTTTGTAATTTTATTTACACCGTTAAGTTGTTGATATGTCCAGAACAAATCCCATATATACCTTGCCGGAGAATGGCAATAACAGATATGAACCGCATCGGGTCTTGGTATAACCCCTTTTGCAACGCAATGATGTGACGAAAAAATAATGTCATATTCTTGTAAATCAAGATATTCAATAGCTGTAGGCATTAAAGGAAGATAAGCTTTATACAGCTTTTTACTTAACGGAAGATTTTGTATAAAAGTTGATTTTATTCCTTTTTGTAAAATATCATCCGGAAGAATATTTTTATCAACGACAGTTGCGTACAAATGAGCATCCGGATACATTCTTGCCATAGAAAAGGTTATGCTCTCAGCTCCTCCTATACCGCCTGATATTTGATCCGAGACAATAGCAATTTTCTTTTTTGAGCTATCATTTTTTTTGGATAAATTTATAGTTGTAAATTCCTTGTCAGGAGTTGTTAACAACATCTTTAACTCCTCATAAATTCATAAATAATAATAAAAAAAATTTTTCGAAAAATATACTATACGGATGACATACTATACGTCATCACAAAGAAATAAACCCTCCTTGTGTATATAGCCTTATGTTTAATTTGATTTATACCTTTTTAAACAAATATTCGTAAAATCCTTATTTTCCACGGCCTCTGCTTCAAAGCAGTCCATGAGAGCAATTTTTGGCTCGTTGCCTGATTACTCGAAAGCAACTGCGTTTCGAAAAGATAAAGCCCCTTCTTCGCTCTCAGCTCGCAATCCACTTTTCATAGCCAGCAGCAACTCACTCACCCCTTTATTTTTTTATTTCTCGTTTTCTTTTGAAATTGATTTATGCCGATTTAAAAATAAATTCGGGATTTTAATAACCTGCAGAAAAGCGGCATTCGATAGTAAAAGCATTATTTTCGAAAACTCATCGTTTCCGAAAATATAAACTCGTTTTAGTATAAAAAAAATTAAATAACTTTTAAAATTGTCCTTTTAGAGGAAAAACAAATAATCTTTTATATGGTAAAGCAGGTAATTTATTTTCAATATTATTTAAAGAAATATTAATTTATTAAAATTTTTCAGAAAAATATAGTGCTAATTATTACTCATTATTTAAGTTAAAAGGAAATGGAAAATATTATGAAAAAAATGAAAAAAATAGTAACTTTCTTAGTTTTTGTCAGTTTATTTATTTTTCCAAATTTCTCGAATTTAAAAAGCAGTGCATCAGAAGGAACTTCTCTCAAAGCAAACTTGAGTGCCGTTTCAGAAAGTTCGCAAGAACCTAATAAATTGGAGGTTAGAAATAATACTTACGCCAGAAAATACATTCTTGGTCCCAATGATGTATTAGACATATCTTTTATAGGATTTCCCGAATTCAGACAGGAAAATGTTCGTGTCCAACCTGACGGAAATATATTGATAGGTCCTATAGGCGCTACAAAAGCACAAGGAAAAACTCTTGACGAACTTCGCAACGAATTAAAAAATAAGTTTGAAGTTATCATTAAAAATCCTATGATTTCCATAACTCTTACTAAAACAAAACCTTTAATAGTTTATTTAACAGGTGCCATAGTATCCCCCGGAAGCTATGAATTAAACACAGATACCTCTTATTCCAATTCATATACTTCTGAACAAAGAACAGTAGCAATTGACAGAAAAACCCCTTTGCTCACTAACATCCTCGGAGCTGCCGGAGGAATAACTCCTGATGCAGATCTTGAAAACATTGAAATATCAAATAAATATGATGGGACAAAATATAATGTCAATTTGCTTGATCTTGTAAATAAAGGAAATTCTGCTCAGGATATTTATCTAATGAGCGGGGATGTAGTTTATGTTCCAAAACTATCAACAACTTATGCAATTGATTCACAAAAATACAATGATTTTGCCGCTTCAACTTTTTCACGAAAACAAATCCCTGTAAGAGTAATGGGATATGTAAATAATGCAGGTCTTGTAATGCTTAACGCAAGTGATTCTCCAAGATTAAATACAGCTATAAGCATGGCCGGCGGATATCTTTACGGCGCTACTTCTCCTCCAAAATCCGTAATCATCTCCAGAATGGATAATAACGGCAAGCTTACATCCGCAAAAGTAAACCCGATGAAAAACGATGTTGTTCTGTTACCAAATGATATAGTCTTTGTGCCTGAGAAAGCTTCTTCAGGAATTGCTCGAGGCTTTGATTATCTGCTAAGAGTTGTAAATCCGGTAAGTTCTTTTGCCACCGGCTACAGCAACATGGATTATGTTTTCAGAAGATAATGCAATATTTTAAAACCTCTTAGAAATTATATAAAGTAAAAAAGGAGTTAAAGGATTGATATGGCAGAAAAATTTTTATCCATAATTTCAAAGGAAAAGAAGCTTATAAGTTCATGTGTTTGGACATCTTTCGCTTTGTTCCTTATTTATGCAGTTTTCGTTTTTAAGCCTTCTTATAAAACAGATGCGAAAATCTATATAAGGAATATCCCCCAGTACAGCGTCTCTACAGATACAGAAACAGGAGATTCCAGTGTCGCCTCTCAAAGCGGATACAGTAATCCTCTTTTCAATATTATCCAAATTCTTCAGTCAGAAAGCTTGTCAGATAAAATCTACAAAACTATAAGCGTTAAATACCCTAAAGAATTCGAAAGCCTTAAAATAAAATCCGCAAGAGATTTTCATAATTATTTTAAAAATAAACTTAAAACAAAAATAATTCCTTCAACGGATACGCTTACTCTTTCTTTAAACTGGTCAAACGAAAAATCAGCGGATTTTGTACTGCTTGAAACAATAGCCCAGTTTAAAAACGAAAATCTTGAATTAAGAAGATCTATTGAAACTAAACAAAGCAAATATTTAAACACTTATTCAAAAGAAATTGAAAATAAACTTGCTATGGCAAGACAGCGAATAAGAGATTATAGAATTTCAAAAGGAGTAATCAATGCAAATGAGGAAAGCATTAATATTTTGCAGTCAAGATACCTCCTTGACAAACAAATAGCTGATTTGAAAAGTCAAATTAATTATAATGACAAAAAACTTGCTAATTTTGCTGAGCAGCTTGGTTTTAGCGATTCAAAAGCCGCATTAAGAGCTACAGCTATAGGAGAAGACCGTCATCTGGAAGCCTTGCATAACGAACTTGCTGTTGCAAAGCAAAGATATGCAAATCTTACCGGCAAATTCAATGATGCTTATCCTGAAGTTGTTGCCGCAAAAAACGAAATAAAATCTATCAACTCCAGTATCGATAGTAGAACCAAAGAATCATTGCAAGATGTTTCCGTAAAAAGAGGCCTTTATGATGAGCCTTCTCAAGACCTTGCTCTTGATATGGCGAGAGTTCAGGCCGAAACAACTTCTTTAAGAGCCGAGCTTGCATCACTTGCCGGCACTATGACCAATTTAAAAAATACAGAATCAGAACTTCCCAATAAAATTTTAAATCTTGAAGAACTAACCAATCAAGAAGACACTTTAAAAAATATCTATGAAAGTTTTAAAAGAAAACAACTTGACGCTAAATTTAAAGAAAATGGAATTGTAGATAATGTTTTTGTTCTTGATTACCCGTCAAAACCTAAAAGAACTGACAATGCTCTAATATTAAGTTTCCTCGGCTTTATATACACAGGCGCTTTAGCGGGATTTTTAGGAGGCTGGGTTAAAGAAAATCCTGAAAGTTTTGCTCTTAGATCTTATAAATCTATGGGTGTTTTACCCTATATAGAAAATTCAGAATATTTTAAGGCAGAATATGCCGAAAACGGATTGATAAAAAGTACCGAATCTATACACGGAGCTTCTTATGCAAATATTTCTTCAAATCTGATGAGACTTTCATATGATAAAAAAATTAAAGTTATTTCTTTTGTCTCATCATCCCCGTATAGAAGTTCTTCTTTCATAACTCCAAATATTGCCGCAAACCTTGCAAAATTAGGAAAATCAGTTGTCTTAATAAGCAGTGATTTTAAATGTTCTAATAAAATTAAAGAACAATTTAATGTTAAATCTGAAATTAACAACGATTTGATTGATATTATCCGTTTTATAAATAATGAAATTTCAGTATCTAAATATATCTCAAGCAATTATTTGAACATGCTGCTGGAAAAAAATGCTTTAAAAATCAAATTTGATGATATCAATAACAATTATTTTTTATTCCTGCCTGTAATCAATCGAGTTACAAATCTGTACGATTACGTTTTAAGCAATGGTTTTGATGAATTCATTAACTTCTTAAAAGCTAACTTTGATTTTGTACTTATTGACATGCCGGCACAGCCTATTATTTATCCTGCATGTTCTTCATTAATGCAAAAAACCGACTTAAATATAATGATAGCTAACAATTCTGACTCTCCTGAATCAATGGCTAATACAATTAATGAATTAAAAGATTTAAACCTTAATATTCCTTATGTGATTTCAAGAGATGCGGGCAGCAAAAACTATAAAGTTATTGAAGAAAGTGAATTATACGGACGTAATTATTCATAAATTCACATTTAAGTTGCTGATTGACTCAAATTGCTAAATCGCCAAAATAGTCATTGCGAGCATAGCTAAGCAATCTATAAAAAATAAATAAATTTCCCCCTGAGGGGGATTTAGAAAAGGCAAAATAAAAATCATGTATAACATCGAAAAGAGTATAGACAACAACGAAACTAAAAATTTTATTAATACCCGCTTTTTTAAAATAGCAGCAGTTATTCTGGGAATAATTTTTTCACTGGCCGGTGCGAATATTTTAGGTCTTTTTGAAAAAGCAAATCCCATCTTAGCCGGCTCTGTATTATTTACAGGTTTATTTGTTGTCATCTTTTTAATTTCTAAATGTATAGATAACAAAATAATTCCATATTTTTTACTTCAGTTTATTAATATTTGGATTTTCTTCAATCAGGATATTTTTAGCCCTCTGGGATTAAATTTTAAGCCTCATGTTATTATCTTTTCAATTTCTTTATTAATTACTTTTTATTATATTTTTACAAACTTTAAGTATCTATGGTCTAATCTTGAATTCAGACTTTTGCTTTTGTTTTTTATACTCATTATATTTTATGCGTTTTTTTACAGCTCTGATTTTAGATCTTCAAGCTATATAGACATATGGATACAAAACAATTTAGGTTTAAAATATGCTTCGATTGGTTCTGGTTATGGCGCAGCCTCGAGGGAATTTGGATCTGAAGAAACAAAGTTTCTTAAATATCTGACCGCAATTATACCTCTTATTTCTTTTGTTATCGGCTATATGTCATTTTATGGTCTTAAAACCATTGAGAAAACAAAGAAAAAACTTGAAGATATTATTAAACTTTTTTCTTTCGGTTATCTTTCTTATTTTTGCATTTTAATTTCTTGTATTTTAATCGGAACAGCTTCCTTAATGTTTATGGAAAACCGTCTTGCAATAGATAACGGCTTTACGGGAGGAGATTTTGAAGGATTAATTTTACTTTTATTTATTGGATTTAATTTATATATTTCAAATTTCAAACCCGATCTTTCAACCGGTTGGTTAAAATATATTATTAATATTAATATGGTTATTCTGTCACTTTTAATTATTCTTGGAATAAAAAAAGGCACCATAGTCTCTTTTTTAACAGGCTTTATAATTATACAAATTTGCTCTTTCTTTTTTATAGAAAAAACCGACACAGAAGCTATAAGCCAACCTAAAAAAAATCTCCGCAATCTGTTTTATATAATTTTATTACCTTTAATTTTGACTTTGCCGTTTTTCCTTCTAAATCAAGATTTTATGGGTGATTTCTTTTATAATATTTCAAACAGATTTGGCACTACAACTACTTTGGATGTCAGAGAAACAAACTGGTATTATTATATGAAGAACTGGGCAGATAATTTAACTTGGTTTACCGCCATATTCGGATTCGGAACAGATTCTTCCAGAGAAACCTGCTTCTTTTTATCTGCTATGCAGCCTGACAAAAGTTTTCAACAGCCCCATATTCATAATTTGTATCTTGAATATTTTTACAACTGGGGGTTTGTCGCTCTTTTATATTTCCTGCCGCCTCTGGTTATATTATGCAAAAACATTATTGATATTGTAAAAAAATCAACAGATAAAGCAGTTAAGCTTTTTAGCACTATAAGCCTGTCTTGTATTGCCTTTTTTCTGGTATTTTTCACTGCGGAAAGCCCTTCCATGATTACACATATAACATTTTTCTCTCTTTTAGGATTTCTTGAATCAGTGAAGATGTCTTTTATTAAGGTTAAAGAGGATTCAAAAGATGACTACAAAAAAATTCCAAAATTTTTCTGAAAAATTAAAAATTTTATTTATCACAAATAGTATTTCTCCTTATATGGATGCTTTTTTTAACACTCTTTCGAAATATTCAAAAGAAGTTGATTTCAAAGTTGTGGCTTGTTCTTATATAGAACCTGACAGAGAATGGAGTCTTGATTTTCTAAAATCTGCAAATTATAAATTTGAAATTTTAAAAGACGCTAAATTATTTAAAACTACAAAAAAAAATAGATTTTTTTATTTAGGAGGATTTAGTTTAATTAAAGAAATATCAAAATACGATGTCATAGTATTTAAAGGTGGAGCGAGGTTTATAGGTCCTTTTTACGCTTTTCTGGCAAAGCTATTAGGAATCAAAACCGTTTTGTGGGAAGAAAACGGTTTTGAAACAACAGAAACCTTTATGAAACTGTTAATCAGGGCAATGTATGTAAACAAAAACCTTTTCTCAAGTTTTGTAGTTTACGGAACACATGTTAAAGAACTAATTGAAAAATTTAACAAAGATGTTTCTGACAAAATATTTTTTTCTTGCAGCCCTGTTAAGAATGAAAAATTTAGAGACAGATATATAAAACTTTTACCAAAAAAAGCTTTAATGCGAAAAAAACTCAAAATCTCGCCTGAAAAAAAAGTTGTTTTATTTGTAGGACGATTTGTAGACGAGAAAAATCTTTTTACTTTAATTGATTCTATTGAAAGAATAGTTAACAACGGAGAAAAAAACGTCCTTTGTTTACTTGTTGGAGGGGGATATCTTGAAAAGAGTATTATTAATCAAATAAAAGATAAAAAACTTGAAAATTTCATAAAAATTGTCCCCTTTATGCAGTTTAAGAAATTAAGTATGTTTTATACAATTTCTGATATTTTCGTGTTGCCTTCAAAATGGGAACCATGGGGACTTGTTATAAACGAAGCAATGAATTTTGACCTGCCTGTAATTGTTTCAGACAAGGTTGGATGTGCTTTAGACCTTATAAAAAATGGTGTTAACGGCTATATCTTCCCGTTTCAAGACTCAGAAAAGCTTTCGGAATGCATTTTACAAGTCGCAAAAGATTCAGTAAAACTGGGAGAAAATTCTTATAAAATTATTAAAAATGCTAATTTTGATAATTTATGTATAGCTGTAATAAATGCAGCATTAAAATCACATGATATGGATGCTATAACAGGTTAAAATAAATGAAGATATTGTTTGTTAATAATTTTTTCTCGTCATACGGCGGAGCTGAATCCACTATGTATGATCAAGCTTCTATACTCAAAAAAAACGGTCATGAAGTTTTCTTTTTTGCCACAAACAAAGGACCTTATTTTGAAGAAGATTACGAATATTCACATTTTTTCCCTGAACATGTAGATTACAGGTCTTTGACAAAATCGGATATGTTCAAATATCTGTTAAAACCATTCTATAACTCCGATGCAAAAAACAAATTGGGTGCTTATCTTGATGTACTGAAGCCTGATATTATTCATTGCCATAACATTTATTACCATTTGACACCTTCTGTCATTGAGCCGTGCAAAAAAAGAAATATTCCTGTTGTAATGTCCTTAAATGACCCGAGACTAATGTGTCCGAGCGGAACATTAATGTATAAAAACCGTACGTACTGCCAAAAAGAACTTTGCCTTTCCGGAAATATTTTTCATTGTCTTTTGAACAAATGCAAAGATAACAATTTTAAAGCAAGTTTTATTGCAACAGCAGAGAATTTATATAATAAAATAACGGGATATTACGATTTAATAGATGTTTTTTTATGCCCGAGCCATGCAATGCGCAATTTGGCAATAAATTCAGACATAAATCCCGATAAACTTATTGTTTTAAACAGTTTTATCAAGGAATCCTTCCTTAATATTACCCCTCAATATAACGATAAAGACTATTTTTTATACATAGGCCGATTATCGAAAGAAAAAGGCATAGATTATTTAATAAGAGCAATCAGCAAATTCCCTGAGATAAAACTGCATATAGCAGGAAAAGGTCCTGAAGAAAAGAATTTAATTGAACTTTCCAAAAAATTAAACACTTCAAATGTTAATTTTCTTGGTTTTTTATCGGATAAAGAAGTGGAAAGGGAATACCAAAACTGTATTGCAACTATTCTTCCGTGTAATTGGTTTGAAACTTTCGGTTTAACTATTGTTGAATCCTATGCTTACGGAAAACCCGTTATAGCAAGCAAAATCGGGGCCATTTCGGAACTTATCGAAAATTATTCGAACGGAATTGTTTTTCAACCGGAAAATATTGATGAACTCGCATCCGCAATAAACAAATTATATAAAGAAAGAGAACTTGCGGTTGAAATGGGAAAAAGAAACAGGGAAAAGGCTGTAAATCTTTATAGTATAGAGATGCATTATAAAAATCTTATAAATATTTATAATTCTTTAGTTTGTGTTTAAAAGCAAACCCATTTTAGCTAAGACAAAATTACTATTTTTTATCTTGAATTTTATACTTTCCTATAATGCTTCAAGATACTTATTTATAAAGCCGGTGTTTTTTATAATGTTTATCCAGGGGCTAAAGTATGAAAATTTACAACAATATTACAGGTAAAGCGTATGAAATCAATAGTTACCGGCGGAGCAGGCTTTATAGGCAGCCATCTTGTGGATAGCCTGTTAAAAAAAGGTCATAAAGTAGTTGTAGCAGATAATTTATCCGCCGGAAAGATAGAAAATATATCTCATAATTTTAAAAATGAAAACTTTAAATTTTATGAAGAAAATATTTTAAATTTTGATGCAATTGATGATATTTTTGCGCGGGAAAAAATTAAAAATGTGTTTCATTTTGTTGCAAATTCAGACATAAAATCGAGTTTTGCCGACTCTGATATTGATTTTGAAAATACTTTTTTAACAACTTATAACATTTTGAAACTAATGAAAAAACATAGTGTTAAAAACATAATTTTTCCGTCAAGTTCCGCTATTTACGGAAATTTTCAGAAGATAATCGATGAAGATTCAGGCCCGTTATTTCCAATCTCTCATTATGGAGCTGCAAAACTCTCATGTGAAGGATTTATTTCCAGCTTTGTTGAAAATTACGGTTTTAACGCCTGGATAATACGATTTCCGAACGTGGTCGGGGAAAGAGCTACCCATGGGGTTATCCATGACTTTATAAACAAATTAACCCGAAATAATAAGAAATTGGCAGTTCTTGGAAACGGAAACCAGGATAAACCGTATTTGTACGTTAAAGATGTTGTAGAAGCAATTTGTTTTATCAGGGAAAACTGCTGCGAAAAGCTTAATTATATAAACATAGGGGTTAATTCAACCGTAAAAGTAAAACAAATAGCAGATATAGTAGCAAAAGAGATGGGGCTTTGTCCGGAAATAACATATCAGGAGCAGGAAGCAGGCTGGGTTGGCGATGTGCCTGCTTTCAAATACAAACTTGATAAAATTCATAAGTTAGGTTGGAATCTTGAAATAACGTCTTCAGAAGCCGTTAAAAAGTCCGTGAGAAACATATTAGAAGGGGGTACAATAAAATGCAGTTAGTTATTCTCTCAGGAGGGATGGGAACCCGTCTTGGATTGACGGATATTCCAAAGCCTATGGTAAAAATAGGCGATAAAAGTATCCTCGAGCACCAGATTAACCTTGCCAGAAAATATGGAATTAAAGATATAATTATTATTTCAGGGCATTTATCCGGTGTTATTATTGATTATTTTGGCGATGGCAAGGATTTTGGGGTAAATATAACCCACATAACAGAACCTTATCCTCTCGGAACGGCAGGATGCCTTAAATTAATAAAAAATATTATTGATGAAAGATTTTTAATTTTTTATGGAGACCTGTTCTTAGACTTTGATATAGAGAGTTTTATTGAATCTGACAGAACTTCTGAAGCCATAGCAACAGTTATAGTTCAGCCTAATGATTATCCTTATGACAGTGATTTGCTGGAAATAAACGATAAAAAAGAGGTAACTGCTTTTCATCCCAAGCCGAGAGACAAGAATGAATACCGCAAAAACCTTGTAAATGCCGCTGTATATATCCTTTCTCGTGATATATTAAATCATATAAAAGAAAATGAAGCTCAGGACTTTGGAAAAGACATCTTTCCTGCATTATTAAAAGAAAAAATAAAAATAAAAGCTTATAAAACAAGCGAATATCTAAAAGATCTGGGCACACCTGACAGGTTTGAGGAAGTTAAGCAGGACTTTATTTTCGGAAAAATCTCCAGCTGCAACAAAAAAAACAAAAGAAAAGCTGTATTTTTCGAATTAGACGAATATCTTGAAAATCTATTTGCTGACTATCCCCATATAAATGATCAAAAAGCCATTAACGACATACAGGAATTTGTTAAAAAAATAAATAAAAGTAATTATTTGTCCATAATGATAAGAAAATCAGCTTCTTCATATATTGAAAATAATTTGCAGGAAAAAATAGAAACTATCTTCGGGCAGAAAAATGCTTATATAGATGAAACTTTTTATTTGGATGCTAATTTTATTCATGAAATAGAAAAAACTGTTCAGCAGATGAATATCGACGTTGCTAATTCTTTTCTGAGTACTAATAACAAATGCGAAACTTTAATTTTATTATGAGGGAACAGTTATGATTATTACGAGAACTCCTTTCAGAATTAGCTTTGCCGGAGGCGGCAGTGATTTAAAAGATTATTATCAAAATTACGGCGGTGCAGTCCTGAGCACAAGCATTAATAAATATATTTATCTTTCAATGCACCCTTACTTCCAGAAAGACGGGTACTTTTTAAAATATTCAAATCTGGAATGTGTGGATAATATAAATAAAATTCAACACAGAATTATAAAACGTGTTCTTGATGATTATAAAATAATGGGAATAGATTTTAATTCAAGCGCAGATATTCCATCAGGAACAGGTCTTGGCTCTTCTTCCGCTTTTACCGCAGGGTTGATTAATTTGTGCAATATTTATACGCAAAAATATATGAAAAAAACTGAAATTGCCAGCTACGCCTGTGAAATTGAAATAGACAAACTCAAAGAACCAATTGGAAAGCAGGATCAATACGCCTGTGCAATCGGCGGATTAAATTTTATATCTTTTAATCAGGATGATGTTGTCACTACAGAAAAAATCGCACTGGATAAAGACAAATCCGCTAAACTTCAAAATAATCTACTTATGTTTTATACCGGCTCAGAGCGCTCAGCAAGCGCTATATTAAAAGAACAAAAGGAAAATATAGCTGACAGCAAAAAAACTAAAAATCTTCAAAAAATGGTGCTGCTGGCTTATGAATTAAGAGATGAGCTTTTAAGGGGAAATATTGACGATTTTGGAGAAATTCTCCATAAAGGTTGGCTGTACAAAAAAGAACTTTCTTCCCAAATTTCCAATGAAAAAATAGATTATTATTATAATTTGGCGATGAAAAACGGAGCCTCCGGCGGAAAATTACTCGGCGCAGGCAAAAATGGTTTTTTATTATTCTATGCCAAAGAAAATAAGCATAAGCAACTCAGAGACTCTCTTAAAGACTTAAACGAACTTGATTTTGAATTTGAAAGCATTGGGACTACTGTAATTTACGCTGACTAACAGTTCCCACAGCCAAATCTTTTTTATTTTTAAAAAGAACCAAAGTTAAAATAAAAATCTCCTTATGCATAAACAACAAATAAGGAGATTTTTTCTGTTATAACTCGAATTAATTAAATTTACGCGTCATTGCGAGAAGAGGCTTTTGACTCGATTTGGCAATCTATTTTGTTTATTATAGATTGCTTCGCTATGCTCGCAATGACGATTTTGGCGATTTAGCAATTCGAATTTTATAGCAATATTTATTAGTTTGCATATTTAATAATAGAGGATAATTAAGATTTAAAATAAAATTGAACAGAAAGTTATATACACAAGGAGGGTTTAATTATTTTCAATGAAGTATAGTATATCTTCCGTACTATATATTTTTCAAAATTATTTTTATTACGACTTAAGGAAGGATTAAAAAATGCAGCATGAAATAAGCAAATATCTGGCTTCTGCAAAACAAGCTATAGACATGTTAGATTTAAATGAAATTAATAATTTTATCAAAATATTAATAGACGCTTATGAAAAAGGCAGCAATATTTATATTTTTGGCAACGGAGGAAGTGCTTCTACTGCATCGCATTTTGCCTGTGATTTTAATAAAGGAATTAATTCCAATTTATTTAAAAAGTTCAGAGTTTTATCTTTAACCGACAACATACCTACTATGCTGGCTTATGCAAATGATATTGATTATAACTCTTTATTTGTAGAACAGTTAAAAAACTTTTTAAAAGAAGATGACGTGGTCATCGGTATTTCAGGAAGCGGAAATTCAAAAAACGTCTTAAAAGCAATAGAATATGCTAATCAGAAAAACAATCTAACCGTAGGAATAACAGGTTTTGACGGGGGCAATTTAAAGAAAATTGCCAGATACAGCGTTAACGTTAATGTTAATAATATGCAAATAACAGAAGATTTACACATGATGATCACTCATCTGATAATGACCGTACTAAATAATCATATTTCTGTTGAGAAAAAAGTTTTGACTAAAGAATACGTTTAGTTCTGATTATTCAGTAACTCGAATTGCTAATTTAATTTACGCGTCATTGCAAGGAGAGGCTTTAGGCTAGACAAGGCAATCCGTTTTGTTTTTTATTGATTGCTTCGCTTTGCGAACAATGACGATTTTGGCAATTTAACAATTCGAGTTTCACTGTCTTTTATTTATTAATGAGACTTTTATATTCAACATTGGTTTTTTCGGGAAAATCTGTTTTATTTTCGCAATTTGAATATTTATTTAATACACAATAATAAATATTTTTTAACTTTTCAAAATAAATTTCGGAATTGTATTTTTTTTCAAGAGTTTTTCTTGCGTTGACCCCCAACTTCAAAGCGAGTTCTTTGTTGCCGTGAAGTTTTCTGACAGCTTTTGTTATTTCCATTGAATTTGAGGGAGGAACTGTAAAACCATTGTAATTATTAATCACAATTTCTGGAATACCTCCAATATCACTTGCAATTACCGATTTTCCCCAGGCAAATGATTCCAGTATTGTCAAAGGGGAGTTTTCCGAGCAAATGCTGGGTAAAAATATTGCTTTAGCGTTTTTGTATTCATTTTCAAGTTCAATTCCATTTTTAAATCCGAGAAATTCAACATTTAATAAATTCAAATCTTTTGCAAGCTTTTCAAGATTATTTTTATAATTACCGTCTCCTACGATTTTAAGTTTTATTTCAGGCAAGTCTTTAAAGGCTTTCAATAAATAATCAAGACCTTTTTCTTTAACAAGTCTGCCTACATATAAAAAATAATTTTGATTGGTATATGAAGGCTGAATATCTAAATATTCACTGTTTACAAAGTTGGTTACAACAAACAGTTTATCCTTTTTAATCCCTGATTTGAGTGCAATATCATATACATAATTACTCGGACAAATAAAAGCATCGGGAATATCATAAAAATTCATTTTTTTCCTGAATAAAAATTCAAATCCTGCTATACAACTTTTTAAAAAACTGCTGCTGAAACATTTATTTATTATGCAAGAAAGAATGTTTCCACTTCTACATTCTCTGTTTTTGCAGTAACCGCTTTTTCCTTTTATTAAAGTTGCCGTAGGACAAACACAATGAGAATCGTGAAAAGTCATTACTACAGGTATTTTATTTTTTTTGCAGGAAACAAGAACTGAAGGCGTTAAATTGTACTGAATATTATTAATATGAACAATATCAGGTTTTATTATTTGTATTAATCTTGATAATTTTTTTTCCGCTTCAAAATTATAAAATATTCTTATCGGATTAATCATTTGAAATTTCTTAAACTCTTTAGGGAAAAAAGGGCTATATTCATAATTTTCTTCATAATAAGGTTTTTTAGTACTTGAAAAGAAAAAAACTTCAAAACCTTTTTCACGCAGAAGCTTTCCTGTGTCATAAGTTATTTTTCCGTCGCCCCCGCCAAAATCTCCAAATGTATTGTTTATAAGCATCACTTTCATTTTTTGATATATTATTTCCTCAAATTTTATCAATAAGTACATTGAAAAAATTTTCAATCAATTCAGGAGTTAAAGGAATTGCACAATAAGGTTAATTATTTTTTATAAAAGCAACTACACAAAAAAATATAAAACAGGGTAATTAAAAATAATTAAATTTAAAAATAAAATTTAAGTCTTACTGAATTAACAGCTAAAGGTATTTATTATGTCTTATTCTTACAAATTAACGGTTGCAAAATGCTTAAACTTTCTGGAAAAAGAATTTCGTTTTATCGACAAAAATTATAGTTTCCCAAAATCAATTTTGCGAAAATTATCTTTTTTAAATTATATTGCTTACTGGCAAGGTATATTTAAACTTTATAGAAGCTTAAATATAAAGTATAAAAAAAACAGAAACCTGCCATTTTTTATTCATAAAAACAAAATCGAACTCGAAATTACCACAAAGTGCAGCATGAAATGTTATCACTGCGACAGGTCATGCAGGCAGGCTCCGAGCGATGAGTATATGACTCTTGATCAAATAAAATATTTTATTGATGAAAGTATAAAAACAAATAATAAATGGCTTTTTATAGTACTAATAGGGGGCGAGCCAACTTTGCACCCTAATATCTATGAAATATGCGATCTTTTTGTTGACTATAAGTTAAAACATTCCCCTAATACCAAAATAACTATATCCACAAATGGCTTAACCGATGAAACAAAAAAAGTTTTAGCAAATTTACCCGATATTATCCATCATGAAAACAGCAGTAAAACTTCAATAAAAAACACTTTATTTTATACCTTTAATATTGCACCTATTGACATGGAAAAATACAGTAATACTGAAACAGATTTTTCAAAAGGATGTAAAACAGTATCAACAGCAGGTTCTGCGCTAACGAGGTACGGCTATTACTCATGCGGCGCTGCTGCAAGCGTTGACAGGGTTTTAGGATTAGACATCGGCATAAAGAATTTTAATGAAATAACAGAAGAAAAATTCAGAACACAATTGGGCTTATTATGCGGATACTGCGGTTTTTTTGAGTCAAAAATAATGGATGAGTCCGAACTTAAAGCAGTTTCACCTTCATGGCAAAAAGCTTACAGCGATTATGCAAAGAAAAAACCGGAGTTATCTTTATATGGTTCAAAAATCAACCGGGAAGAACGCTTAAAATCGTTATCAAGTAATTCGCTGAAGCTGTAGCTGAAAATGAATATTTTAATTACCGGCGGAGCAGGATATATAGGCAGCCATGTTGTTAAACAGCTTGGAGAAAACACTTTGCATTCGCTTAAAATTTTGGACAATTTGTCTACAGGAAAAGCAGAGGCTGTATTGTACGGAAACTTAATTCGTGAAGATTTATCAAATACAAAAAAGGTTGAAGAAATAATAGAAAAAGGCAATTTTGACGCTGTAATACATTTTTCGGCATCGATAACCGTCCCTGAATCTATTGAAAATCCTATGAAATATTATTTAAATAATACGGCTAACACTATAAATCTTGTGAACCTTTGTATTAAACACAAAATTAAAAACTTTATATTTTCATCAACAGCTGCCGTATACGGAGAAACCGATAATACTCCCGTAAAAGAAAGTGTTCCTCTAAATCCGATAAATCCGTACGGAATGAGTAAATTAATGAGCGAAAAAGTTATTATAGACGCAGGAAAATCTCATCCTGATTTCAAATACGTGATTCTAAGATATTTTAATGTTTCCGGTGCAGATATTAACAACAAAATCGGTCAATCTTTTCCAAATGCTACAAATCTTATTAAAGTTGCAGCCGAAACAGCTGCAGGTAAAAGGGGGAAAATATATATCTTCGGAGAAGATTATTCCACTAATGACGGTACGGCAATACGAGATTACATACACGTTGAAGATCTTGCGAATGCGCATATTAAAGCTCTTGATTATTTGAAGACAAACAGGAGTAATATCTTTAATTGCGGATACGGAACAGGTTACAGCGTTAAAGAGGTTGTCAACACTATGAGAAAAGTCAGCGGAATTAATTTCAAAACAGAAACCACTTTAAGAAGATTAGGCGATCCTGAAATTGTAATTGCAGATAACTCTAAAATCAAAACTGAGATGGGGTGGTTTCCAAAATATAACGATATAGAGCTTATTTGCAAAACAGCTTACAGTTGGGAAAAATTTAAAAATTATTAAGAATATCTCTTGCTAAAGCTTGTGTTTTTCCGGCAACTAATTTATTTGGAGTAAAAAATGAAAGATACAACTATTCTTAAAATATATAATGAGTTTGATGAAAATCTTTTAACAGAATGGCAAAAACTTTTTGAACTTTTAAAAGGAGCTTACAATCTTAGTCCTGAATGGTGTTCAATATGGTTTAAATATTTTGGAGACAAAAATAAAAAACTTTTTATTTATACCGCATGGGAAGATGACAATCTAAAATTGGTTGCTCCGTTTTATCTAAGCGGCAAAGTTCTTTGTTTAATAGGTTCAAAGCCTGATTTTTATGATGAATTCAATATTTTATCAACTTCAATTAATTATATAAATAATCTTGTTGAAGATATCCTGAATAAAGAGCTGAAAGTTGACTTCAGGTTTGTTAATCCTGAAAGTGATTTTATAAAAGTCTTCTTAAGAGAAATTGAAAACAATAAAAATTTTTCAAAAAAAATATATTCCAGTACTTTAAAACCTAAAGCCGACTCTGATTTTAAATTTGAAAAATCTTTTTCTTCTAGAATAAAAAGAAAAATAACGAGTTCAAACAATAAATATAATCAAAAATTAAACTTTGAATATGAAACCTCGAAAGATTCCGGTTTTTTTGAAAAAATGCTTTCCTTCCACAAAAAAAGATGGTCTCTATTTAGATCAAAAGAAAAAGAACTTTTTATAAAAGATCTTTATTATAATACTGACTTACTTTTGTTATCAAGGCTTTCACATGAAAATACACAAAATTCAATTTCTTTTCAGCTATCCTACAAATATTTTGATAAAATTTCAATAATGGCTTCTGCTTTTGATCCGAGTTTTGAAATTATTTCGCCAAGTTTATTAATTCATTATCATTTTTTCAATAAAGCTTTTGAGAAAAATTGTTCTCTTATTGATTTTGGGGTGGGAGCCTACTCTTATAAATATAATTTTATAAATTCCGAATCTATTGTTTTATGTATAAAAACCAATACACCTCTTTTGAAAAAATATGATTTTATATATCACTCACTAAAAGAATTAAAGTCTAAATTTGCTTAGTTTGGACTTAGCAGCTCTATATAAATCAATTATCGAATATTTTATTTTATCTTTGCCATCTGTAAAAAACTTTAAAATAACAGCTCCGACAAAATTTACCCTGTTTAATTTAAATCCGGAATTATCAAAATTTTCAATCATTCTAAAAAGATTTTCAGACATCTTTATATAAATTTCTCTTCTGTAATGAAAAGGTGAAATCTTCATATCAGTATTTTTAAGAGCTATTTTTCTCATATCTAAAAGATAACAATTTTTATTTCCGGCAATAATATCATCCAACACCCGATTCATTTCAATAATTCTATCTGTTGAAATATCTATTCTCGCCGCTTCAGATGTAAATCCTCGATCCACAAAAGGAATTTCAGTTGCATTAATAAATATTACAGGCTTTGTTATTTTTTGGAGTAAAAATTTCAGGTTAGCTTTAAATTCATCGGGTGATAACTTTCCCTCATAGTCATAGCGTTCCTTAAACACTTTTAGCAGCTCATTATCATATTGAATACCTCTTATTATAAAATATTCATCTAATTCGCCTGTGGCTTCATCAAATATCCTGTGAACAGACGGAATTTTTATTCCGGAAGTTTTTTCTTTATAAACCGCTGTCCAATAATTATTTACAAGGCTAAGTATTAGGACATCATAATCATTATTAAAAACTTCTGTTTCAAATAAATGCCTGCCCAAAAAAGGAACTTCGTTTATTAATTTATCCTGAATTTCTCTTTTCAATTCGACAGAATTTCTCATGCACAGAGTGCAGTCGCTTCGTAATTGATGATGGCTCTTAAATGTCAGGGGAAATTCTGTTTTAAGATTAATATTTTCATGCTGCAAATAGTGAAATATCTGTTCTAAATCACACCCGCCCTTGAGCAACAAGTTGTACTGTTTCTTTTTTTTCTTTTTTACAAAAACTTTTTCTGCTTTGTCATCAGAATTAATCCAGAATGGCTTTTCCTTATTATCCAGTTGAGAGGCCACTTCGGGGACAATTTTTATTTCAGGGAGGCCGAGCAAAGCATAAATATATTGTTCAATACCCAAATTTAATACTCTACAAGAGAACAAAAAATGTTCCAGTTCATTATTTTGCTTATTTAAAGAATAAAATCCCGCAATACCATAATCTCCATACTTATCTTTTACTTGTATACAGGCATTCTCAAAATCGAGATTGCTAAGAAGTGTTCTTATTTCATCTTCTGACCTTCTTTTTTTTGTAAAATTCAGCTGGTTTGTTCGCTCTATTAGTTCAAATATCCTGTCAAAATGCTTTTTTGTATCTTTAATTATTTCAACTTTAATCATTGAACTAACGAGAAACTCTGTATCATTTGAAAAAAACTTTTTGCTTTCTTCTTTGTTCTCAAGGATTTTATATTGTTTTAGCCTTGAATGATTCCTATCGTCTTTTCCTAAAAAAGATTCATGTGATAATATTTCATCGATAAATTCAGGACTCGCGATATTAAGTTCAGGATTATAAAACTTTGCTTCAGATAAATTCAGATGATTATCATCAATAAACAGAGTATTTTCATCTCTTAATTGAGCTTTTTCCAGTATCCATTTTATCATTTCACCTTTGCCAACCCAATCTATACAGGGAAAAATAAAATAATCCCAGACATTTAAATTAATCAAGATATCTTTTACATCATTATAATTATTTTTTGAGGCTATGGAATTCATTATGCCTCTATCAACAAGATGTTTTACGATATTCGGATTTTTCTCTATTATATGAATACCTTCTTCTGACAATGTCCCTTTCCAGAAGGTTTCATCTAAATCCCAAATAACTAATTTTATATTTTTTGTTAAAAATACAGAGTCTTTCTTCTCCATCACAAATTTCCTTCTTATAAGATTGTTTGTTTAAACTAAATTCAAATCAGGTTCTTCAACTTCAGAGGGGATCTTTGATTTCATAAGATATAATGAGAAAAAATTAAACAATGCAAAATCTATAATAATTCTAACCAACCATGCAAAAGCAGCTCCTATCAGTCCAAAATGTTTTACAAAAAACCACAAAATAGCCAAATAAGCCGGAAGCTCAGCAAGATGTATTTTTGCCTGTATCTCGGATTTTCCTGTTGACTGTATAAAAGTATAATTAATTATATTTAAACTGTGTAAAAACACCCCTACTATTATTATTTTTGACAGAAGACAGCTTCTTTCACCAAATTCGCTCCCTATCCAGAGAGTAAGCCCTGGTTTTGCATATATAAAAAGAATAAGGCATATCGGGAAAATTATAATAAATATTGTTTGAAGACATTTATAATAAAGCCTTTTGGCTCTTTCCCTGTTCGCAAAAAACTCGGAACTGAACGCAGGAAACATTACACTCATAATCGCAAAGGGTATTGTCCATATTTTTACTAAAGTATCAAGAGGTGTTGTATAATAAGCGACCACTTTAGCAGAAATCAATCCTGCAATAACAAAACGGTCAATATTTGAAACAAGCGTAACTATTATGTTACTTAAGGTCATCCATCCGCCAAAACTTAATAAAGGCTTTATGCATTTAATATCTATTTTTATTTTTTTGGCAAAAGTACGAATTATTTTCATGCTAAACCAAAAATATGCGGCACATGAAATAATCCTTCCTATTACAAGCACACTTACAACCGCAATTAAACTTTTGAAGAAACAAAGAACAAATAAAGGAGCGACATAATTGCAAAAAAGAATAGGAATTTTAAGTATGCCGATTATTCCAAATTTTTGACAGGATTCAAGAAAGCCCACCAGACATATATTAATCATTAAAAACGGTATGGTTATTGCAAGCAGCCTGAATGAACTGATAACATCATTAATATAAGCCGCCGATGTATGCATAAACTTTCCGGCTATTAACGGCGCTAATAAATATACAAGAATTGTCGCAATAATTCCCAACATAAAAATAAAGATAATAGCTGTAATTATATAGTTTGGAAGCTCGTCTGTTTCTTTTAAGCCAATTTTTCTGGAAACAAATTGGGTTAATGCGTGACCTAACCCAAAATCAAGAATACTGGAAGCGCCTATTATAGACCAGATAATAGTTAAAATCCCGAATTTTTCAGTACCGAGCCCTTTTATCATTGCAGGAATAGTAAAAAATGCTATAAGTGCAGGTCCTGCCTGAACAAATAAGCTTATTAAAGCATTATTAAACAACACTTTTTTAGTGGTTAAATTTTCTATAATAACGCCTGACATTTTGCTCATTCTCCCTTATTTTTTTATAAGTCTCATTCCGTCTATAAAGTTATAAATATTGTTACTGTTAAAAGTATGTATCGCGAGGTTATCATCAATAAATTCGGGCTTTATGTTTTTTATCAAGGTTTCCTGATAATCATTTTCTGTAAGAATATCCACATTGTTAAAATTTAAAGCATAGCCGTAACGCAAGGAACTTTCCTGACTGGGTCTTATAAGTCTGCCTTTGTTAAAGAAAAATTTTCCGGCAGATCTTGCCGTTTTTGAATTTGAGACAACCGGATTTTTAGAATGCGCTTGCCATTCTCCCAAAAGAGACTCTGAATAAAAAATAAAAAGCTCATCTGCTAAAGCAGCTCCTCTTGTTGATACATTAGTAAATAACCAGAATTTTTGATTATAAAATACCAGAGAGCTGTCTACGGCATTGATATTGTCAAACAAAACTTTCTTTAATTCCCATTTTTCAGGAAAATCTGTTGCTTCATACAACTCTATTGTCTTGTTAGCAAGTGTTTCGGGTATCATATAATACTTGTTTTCATGTTTATAAACAAAAGGATAAGAAATATGATAATCCTTTTCAAGAATAACCTGAGGAGATGAAATCTTTTCATTTTCGTCTATTTCCAAATAGGAAATCATTCCCTTTTGTTTTAAATAACAATATTCTTCAAAAAACACATAACTTTTATTGTTCTCATTAACTATAAAAGGGTCAGCAAAAAATTTATCATCAGGTGGAGCTATAATTTTAAAATTTGATTTATCTTCATTTATTAAATCTATTTCCGGATTTGTCTTTTCATAGGCTAAAAACCACTGGCTTTTGAATTTTGAATTTAATAATTTAGTTTTTAATATGTTTTTTAAAATTTTAGAGATAAATTTAAGCATTAAACCGTTTGACGGAACTTTGATATCATATCGAAAACATTTGTCATCGGAATTAAAATCAGAAAGAGAAAAATCATTGATTTTATCAATTTTTCTCTTTATAAAATTCGATATTTTCCACAGGTTTTTATTACTGTTTAAGTAAAAAGAAATATTGAATGTTTCAGAACAAGATTCATACAAAGTTTTTTTATATTTTCCATCAGTAATGCTTAAACAAACATTTATTGTCGGAATGTTAAAATAAATTTCTTTGAAAAAATGAACAAATGAGTCAGATTGTTCACCTAATTCAAAAAAACAAATTCCTTTTTTTGAAAGCGCAATAAAATTTTCATAAAAATCTTTTGTTAATGTTTTAGTCAAATCTACAATCAAATCAAAATCCAACTCTTCTTTATGAGGACAGTTATGAATGCAAAGCAGTTTGTTTTTCCTAAATTCAATTCTAATTGTTTTATATTTCGGGTTTTTTATATTGATTTTTTGTAATGCATCTTTTTGGTCTTTTATTTCCTTAAATTTATTGCTCTTGCTAAAAACCAGATAATCCAGGCTTTCATAAAAATAAAATAAAATGCAGTTAAACTTTTTTAAAAAATTAAAGAGTTTTTGTATGGGACTGTATTTTAACTCAATCAAATATACTTCTGTAGATTCATTGTTATATAAGTCCTCTATAATTTTAGATTTCCAACTAGGCAATTTAAAAGAATCTATCAAAACAGCAATTTTCATTGATACCCTTCTTTATTTTTTTATCGTTACAGAATTATTTAATTGGACACTAAAAGAACCTCATTGGTAAATTACCCTGCAATGCATAAAAATATTGCCTGATTGGACATTCTGAAGAAATGTTAAAGCAAATCTTTTTTATGCTTTCTCTATATTTTTACCGAATAAAACATGGACCATTTGAAATTTTTTTATGAGAGCATAAAAAACAACAGGCAAAATCACACCAACTGTAGTTCCTACTGCAATATGAATATATAAATTACTAATATGCAGAAACTTCATAAGAAATATTCTTGTTGAAGCAGTTATTAATATATGAGCAACATATATTACAACTGACAACATCCCTAAATATTTAAAGAAATTAAAGCTTTTGAGTTTTTCAAGATGCGAAGATATTGATAAAACAAACAAAATCCCTATCAATGCAATTGGAATCTGCACTAATTTTAGTTTTATAGGACCTAATACAGAATAAACCGACAGATAAAATATATTAGCTAAAATGAACAGGCAAGAGGTTATAATTAGCGGTCTTATTTCAGATAATTTGGAAATAACAATTTTATAATCCAATTTTGTTACGTACAAAATGCCAAATACAAAAAAGAGGAAATTTTTAAAAATATTTCCTAATATTTGCACTCTTGTAAACGGAGAAATAAAATAAAAACCCAGTGAAAACATAAAAATTTGGATTAAGTTAAACTTTTTTCTCAATAAGTAATAGATAAAAAAGACAAAAAATAATGCATATAAAAACCAGAATTGCCCAATGGGCTGATAAAATATGTTTAACAAAGTCCCCCAAGTAATTGCATTGTTTGTATATTTTGATAATAAAACATTGAAGCTCCCCTGCAAGAGCGACCAAACAAAATACGGATAAACTAAAAATTTTAGTTTATCCGAAAAAGCGTTTTTAAAATCTTTTAATACCCACTTTTCTGTAAAAATGCCTGATAAAAAGAAAAATAAAGGCATATGAAAACCATAAATCAAATTATCCGATACTTTAAAAAAAAGACCGTTGCAAAGATTAGCAGAATTCAATCCTCTGAGAACATGCCCGTAGACTACCAGAATTATTCCCAGCCCTTTTGCAAAATCAACCCAATGCAACCTGCTCTTCATTCATTAACTTCCTTTTATTTTTTGTTGAATTATTTAATTGGACACTAAAAAAAACTTATTGGTAAATTACCCGACAATGTATAAAAATATTGCCTGATTGGACATTATGAAGAAATGTTAAAACAAATTTTACAGCCTCAAACGCTTACGTAACAAAAAGTTTATTTGTTTTTATAAACATATATACGGTTTGGAATTTTTTTATATTTATTAATATGCCAGAATTTTAATTAGTAAACTTTGTCGGGTGTTTGTAATTAGCAAAAAATTATATAACTCAAATTGCTGTTTAGCGAAAATCAGCATGAACATTGACATTGCCATTCTGAGCGACTAAAAGGAACGTGCGAATCTATCGAATTATAATATTTGTTTAAAACCTAAATAGATTGCCGCGTCAGCTCTTCGAGCTTCCTCGCAATGACAGAACGATTAATTTATTTAGCAACTCAAACTATATAGAGGTGGAGGTTACTTGAAAAAAACAGACAAGTTAAAATTTAAAATAAGGAGGATTATTTTGAGATCAAAGTTACTATTATTTCTTTTCGCAGCTTTTCTTTGTTTTGGTTTTTGTACAAATGCAAGTTTTGCAACCGTACCGATACCAAAAGGGATAGGGGTTTGTATTCATTCCGGCGCTGCACAAGACCTGGATATGGTAAAAGCTGCCGGCTTTACTATAGCGCGTACAGATTTTAAATGGGGTCAAGTCGAAAATGTAAAAGGTCAATATAACTGGGCAGCCGCTGACCAGCTGGTAAATGATTTAACATCAAGAGGAATAAGACCTTATTTTATTCTTGATTACAACAATCCTAACTATCTGGCACAAAGCGAACTTGTCGGTATATGTACTCCTGCTCAAGTTCAAGGTTTCACCAATTTTGCCGCTGCTGCTGCCGCCCGTTATAAAGGAAAAGGTATAATCTGGGAAATATGGAATGAACCCAACCTTGATACATTTTGGAATCCTTCCAATAGCGTCGATCAGTATATGACACTGCTAAAATCAGCAGTTCCTGCAATTAAAGCTGCTGATCCCAATGCAATAGTTATAGCTCCCGCAGTAGCTTTTACTGCAAATACATTTTCTTTCCTTGATGGGTGCGGAAAACAAGGCTTGTATGGGCTTGTAGATGCAATAAGCGTTCATCCTTACCAAAATGCTGCTCCTGACAACGGAGGTCTTGATTATTTATACGACACAATAAGAAATCAAATAAAAACATATAATCCAAGCAATCCAAATTTACCTATAATCGGCGGAGAATTCGGTTTTAGCACAACATGGTCAAATATACAAAATGAAACTACAGAGGCGCAATATTTGGTTCGTCAACTTGCATATCACGATTATAAAAGCATTCCTGTCTCAATGATTTATGATTTTAAGAATGATGGAACAGATTCAACCAATGCTGAACACAATTTTGGCTTAGTCAAAGCTGATAACAGTTTAAAATTAGCATACACCGCTGTTCAAACTTTTAATCAGACATTATCAGGTATGACTTATTCAGGAAGACTCTCTTCTGCTGCTTCTGATTACATTTTTGAATACACAAACACTTCAGGAGCAAAAACTACTGTAGCATGGACTACAGGGACGGCTCATGCAATTACTGTTTACGGACAGTCAGTTAATTTGACAGGCACTCCAATTTATGTAAAAAACGCACCTTCAACTCCTCCGGTAGTAACTATTCCTGCCTCTCCTTCTAATATTCTGGTAACCAGTGTAACAAAAGGAGCCACAACAGGAAATTATGTTGTAAATCTCAGCTGGTCTGATAATTCCAGCAATGAAACCAGTTTTGAGGTACAACAATCAATAAATTCTACTACCAACTTCCAGACTATTGCGACTCCTGCGCAAAATAGTACCGGTGCCGGAATAAATCTCGGGGCAACACCAACGCAGGGAGCTTACTATTATCAAATTTTAGCGGTAAACACTGCGGGGAAATCGCAACCCTCAAATGTGGTGAACACTAATATTACAACTACACCTGCAACAACAGCACCACCATCAAGTTTAACTGCAAAAATAGGGATAATAACTTCAACAAGTACGTATATGGCAATACTTAACTGGAGAGACAGTGCCACTAATGAAACAGGGTATGATATATATCAATCTGTTACTGACACCAATAACTTCAAACTGGTCGGCAGTACAGCTACTTTTGCAGGAACAGGCAGCGCTAACAACACGTACACCATAGGAGCAAATCCACCATATGGAACATATTATTATAAAGTTGTTGCTAAATTTGCCGATGGTACCACTCAAAGCTCAAACGTAGCAAGTACAACAGTTAAAGAATATATTTCCCCAAATCCTTCTAAATTAAAAGCAGTCGGATTGAAAGATACAAATAACAAACCTGCTGTTATTCTGTCATGGGCAGATAATTCGATTAATGAACAGGGCTTTAAAATCTATTTTGCCACTTCGGAAAGCGGACCTTTCACTAATGCCGGAGTAACCGACAAAAACACAGTAATGGTAATTCATCCTCAAACTATTGCAGGCTCTTATTATTACAAAGTAACATCTTTTAACTCGGCAGGTGAATCAACCGGTTCAACAATCGTTCCTGTTATTATAAATTAAATTTAATTAAGTTTAATTCAAAGATATGCCTCTATTAGACAGGATAATAGAGGCATATTTAATTTCATCCATTTCCTAAACACTGAAAGCAACTCAGCGGTTTCTTCTCTTGAAATAATTACAAGTCTTATAGTTTTGAAATTTTTTCTTGTAAGTCCATAAAAACAATGTTATTATGGTAATTGTTATTATAATAACATTGATTCTTTATGAGCAATATTTTCGTAAATAAATGAACTTTAAAAATTTTGATTTCGTTATTATTATGGATTTGTACTAAAATTAATTTATTGGCTAATTAAAATGAGATATAAATTTTTCGTGAATAAAGTCATAATAACATTTTTAAGCATTTCATCGATTTTTGTCCTGAATTTTCAAGCATTGGCAGAAAACAATTTACAGCTTTCCAAATCAGCATCAGGGAAAGCACACGAAAATCAGGCTATCTCCCCTGCTAAAGAAACAACAAATCTCACCATAAAAAAAAATGAAGTCCTTACTTTAGAACGCTGTCTTGATATAGCTTTCCAAAATAATCCTAATATCGATCTTGCCAAGAGCACAACAAAAATTTATCAAAGTAAAATAGGTCAAGCAAAATCAAATTATTTCCCTCAATTAAATGTATCATCAGGTTATGGCAGACAAAATGCCATTACAAGTTCACCAATTGACAAAAACAGCAACCAGTATTCCGGTAACATAAGCGTAAATCAACTTATTTATGATTTTGGGAAAACACCTACAAAAACTAACATTCAAAAATTGAATTTAAATGCGGCTACCTCTGATGTTGAAGATAAAACAGTCCAAATAGCATATAATGTCAAACAGGCTTATTATTCCGCACTTTTATCAAAAATAAACAGGGATATCTTTGAACAGTCTATTAATCAGTACGAAAAACATTTAAAACAGGCAAATGCTTTTTTTGAAATAGGAATCAGGTCAAAAATTGACGTAACAACAGCAGAAGTCAATCTTAGCAATGCAAAATTAAATTATATCAAAGCAACAGATTCGTACAAAACAGCAATAGCCGCTTTAAACAACGCAATGGGAATATTTGATGCTCCGGAATATGATGTTGCAGACACTATTACTTTTAATAGACCCCAAAACATAACAAATAAAGATATAAAAATAGCATATAAAGCCAAAAACAACATAGAATCAGCAGCTAAAGGTACTGTTTTAAAATCAGCAGTTGAAAAACACAGTATTATCAGCGATCTTTCTTTTAAAAAATTCGATATAACTCTCGAAGAAGCTCTTAAAAAGTCTTTTGAGAATCGCTATGATTTAAAATCTTTAATAACAAAAGAAACCATAGCAAACGAATCAATAAAACTTGCTCAGAAAGACTATTACCCTGCTTTAACAGGTTATGCAAATTATGGCATCGGCGGTCAGAAATTTCCTCTTGATAACGGCTGGTCTTTCGGCGCAAATGTTGATATTCCTGTTTTTAACGGGCTTTTAACAAAAAATCAAGTAGCTGAAGCCAGAACAAATCTGGATATTGCAAAATTAAACATTGAAATACTTAAACAGAATATATATTTACAGGTTAAACAGGCATATATAAGTCTTACGGAAGCGGAAAAAAGAATACCTATTACAGAATTAACAGTTAAACAGGCAAAGGAAAACTTTGATTTGGCTAACGGAAGGTATAAAGTGGGTGTTGGAAGTTCTATAGAAGTTAATGATGCGGAAATAAGTTACAATAATGCTCAATTATCTTATGTAGAAGCTTTTTATGATTATAATACAGCATACATAAACCTTGAAAATGCAATGGGGGTAAAATGAAAAAAATAATTATCAGCATAATCGTTTTAATATCAATTGTTTCTCTGTCGATTTTTATAATTAAAGGAACAAAAAGCCCTGTAAAATACAAAACAGAACCTGTTGCTAAAGGAGATATAATTGAATCAATTACCGCATCAGGAACAGTAAATCCCGTAACCAGCATCAGCGTTGGAACCCAGGTTTCAGGAACCATTAAAGACTTGTATGTAGACTTTAATTCTCCCGTAAAAAAGGGTCAGCTGCTGGCTCAGATTGATCCGTCTATCTTTGAAGCCCAGGTGGCTCAAGGAAGCGCAAATGTATACAATGCTCAGGCAAATCTTCAAAAGATAAAAAGTATTTTAATAAACGATGAAAAAACTTATAATCGCAATAAATCGCTGTATGAAAGAAATTTTATCTCCAAAAGCGAGGTTGATCTGGCGGAAACAACTTATAATTCCGACAAAGCTCAGATAGCTTCAGCACAGGCGCAAATCGCACAGGCTTCCGCGGCATTAAGAAACAATCAGACAAATTTAAGATATACAAGAATCATCTCACCTGTTAACGGTATAGTTATTACAAGAAACGTAGATGTCGGTCAAACTGTGGCAGCAAGCTTTCAAACTCCGACATTATTCCTTGTAGCACAAGATTTAACAAAAATGCAGATTGACACAAACGTGGCAGAAGCGGATATAGGCAAAGTTCAACTCAATCAGGATGTTGAATATACTCTCGACGGGTATCCCGATATGACTTTTAAAGGAAAGGTAAAGCAAATAAGAATCACTCCGACAACTGTCCAAAACGTTGTTACCTACGATGTTGTCGTAAATGTAGATAACAAAGACCTGAAACTTAAACCGGGTATGACCGCAAATGTGTCTATAATTAGTTCTAAAAAGAAAAATATATTGATGATTCCTAATGCAGGCTTGAGATTTACTCCAAATACTGACGAGGATGCCCCTAAATATAAAGATCAAGGAATCTGGATATTAAAAAATAAAGAACCTGAAAGAATTAAAATAAAAACAGGCATCAGCGACGGAGAAAACATTGAAATAGTTTCAGGAAAGCTCCATGAAGGTCAAGAAGTGATTATACACGAAATAGATAAAGCAAAAGGGCAAAAAAGCAGACCTCAGGGAATGGGAATGGGAATGCGGTAGTATGTCACTTATAAGTACAAGTCAGCTTAGAAAAACCTATATAATGGGCGATGTTGAGGTTAATGCGCTTCAAGATGTTTCATTATCTATTGAAGCAGGCGATTTTGTTTCAATAATGGGACAATCCGGCTCAGGCAAGTCAACTTTTATGAATATTATCGGCTGCCTTGACAAACCTACAGAAGGAAAATACCTGCTTGACGGCATAAATATAAGCAATTTAAAGAGAGATGAACTTGCAAGCATCAGAAACGAAAAGATAGGGTTTGTTTTTCAGGGTTTTAACCTTGTGCCGAGGACTTCTGCAATGGAAAATGTTGAACTGCCTATGATATACAGCGGCAAATCTTTATTTGAAAGAAAAATTAAAACAACAGAAGCCCTTAAAACAGTAGGTCTTGAAGGACGGATTCATCATACACCTAATCAGCTTTCCGGCGGGCAGCAACAAAGAGTGGCAATAGCAAGGGCTATAGTTAATGATGCGCCTATAATTATGGCAGATGAACCCACAGGAAACTTGGACACAAAAACAAGCTGTGAAATAATGGAACTGTTTGTTAAACTTAATAAGGAATCAAAAAAAACCATAATTCTGGTAACTCATGAGCCAGAAATTGCCGAATATTCGAAAAGAATTATAAGATTTAAAGACGGATACGTTGTAAGCGACGAAATTAAAACCAAATACCGGTAATAAAAGAGAGAAAAAGCAAATAATTATGATTGACCTTTCTTCCACGATAAAAATTGCATATAGAGCCCTAAAAGTCAATAAAATGCGCTCAATCCTGACCAGTCTCGGGATAATTATAGGGGTTAGCGCCGTTATAATAATGCTTGCAGTAGGCTCTGGAGCAAGCAAGCAAGTCTCAGACCAGATTTCAACAATGGGAAGTAATCTTCTTATCGTAATGCCTGGAGCAACAACTTCCGGAGGAACGAGAATGAGCATGGGCAGCAAACCGACTTTAACAGTAAAAGACGCCGAGGCTATAAAAAAAGAATGTTCTTCTGTTGCTAATGTTGCTCCGATTGTTTCGGGCACAGGTCAAATTGTATTCGGAAACCAGAACTGGTCTACACAAATTATAGGCTCAACCCCTAATTTACTTGATATTAGAGATTGGGGACTTTCTTCAGGCAATATATTCACTAATGAAGACGTAAAAAATGCCACAAAAGTTTGTATCTTAGGGCAAACTGTTGTTATAAACCTTTTTGGCGACCTTGATCCTCTTGGAAAAATCATCAGGATAAAAGGGATTCCGTTCAAAGTTATAGGGACTCTTGAAAGAAAAGGACAATCTATGGTCGGTCAAGATCAGGATGACGGGATTTATATTCCTCTGACAACCGGGCAGAAAAAACTTTTTGGCTCTGAATTTCCAGGAATGGTCAGGATTATTATGGTAAAAGCAAATAATGCAGAAGCCTTAAGCACTTCGGAAGAAGAAATAACGGCTTTATTAAAAGAAAAACATCATATTGGGCTGAAACAGGAAGATGATTTTAGCATAAGAAACCTCACTCAGATGATGCAAATGGCTCAACAGGCATCAAATGTAATGGCTTTATTGCTTGGAGCAATTGCGTCTATTTCTTTGCTTGTCGGAGGTATAGGAATTATGAACATAATGCTTGTTTCTGTCACTGAAAGAACGAAAGAAATAGGAATAAGAATGGCAATAGGCGCAAAAACATGGGATATTCGCCTTCAATTTCTTATAGAAGCCCTCATGCTGTCATTATCAGGTGGCATTGTCGGAATTTTAATCGGCATACTCGGAGCGAACTTAATTTCATCTGCTGCCGGTTGGCCTACAATGGTTTCGCCTTTATCAATAATTCTTTCATTTGGATTTTCAGGGGTAGTGGGTATTTTCTTCGGGTTTTATCCTGCATACAAAGCCTCTTTGCTCAGCCCGATAGATGCCCTCAGGTATGAATAACGTATTATACTTGTTTCTTAAAACACAGGAGTTAAATAAATATGAATAGCGCTAAAAATAAATTAACTTTAATTTCATTAATGATTGTTTCATTAATCGGTTTGACAGGATGCAACAAACCTCCGTTTATGGGGGCAATGCCTCCCATGCCGGTAGAAACAACTGTTATAAAAGCATCAAAAGTTATAAATTCCGAGATCTATCAGGCAAATCTTATTTCTCGCTATTCGGTTGTTCTTCAACCCCAAATTTCGGGTCAAATTGCGAATATTTACGTTAAAGCAGGTGAACATGTCAAAGCGGGTCAATTATTAATGCTTATTGACAAACGCAAACAGGAATCAGTTTTAAATTCAAGTCAGGCAAATGTTTCTGCGGCAAAGGCAGCTCTTTATAATTATCAGGCTCAAAGAAAAATTTCAGAATCAAATTTTGAATATAACAAACAAATGTATGAAAGATATAAAGCTTTATATTCAAAGAATACCGTCAGTAAGCAGGATTTAGAAAAATATACTGACAGCTATAACAAAGCCAGATTTGATCTTGAGGCTAATGCTGCACAAATTGAAGCGCAAAAAGCAGAAATTGAAAAAGCCGATTTTGCCATTAAAGAACAGCAACTACAGCTTCAATATTACAAAATTACAGCTCCTTATTATGGAATTGTTGGCGATATTCCGGTAAAAACAGGAAGTTATGTAAATCCAACCACGCCTTTATTAAGCATTACACAAAATGATACGCTGGAAACCAATGTCGGATTGCCTTCAGACAAGGTGTTTGATGTTAAAAATGGCTTGTCTGTTGAGATTTTAGATAACGACAATAATGTAATCAAACGTTCAAAAATCTCTTTTGTATCCCCTGTTATAGATAAAGACACTCAAACAATTTTAGTTAAAGCAATTATTTCTAATGCTGACGGGATTTTAAAAGCCGATCAATCAGTTAAAGCACGGGTTGTTTACAGTGATATCAAAGGAATTTTAGTTCCGACAGGTTCAATAGTTAATTTTGGCGGTCAGGACTTTGTATATGTCGTTAATTTAAAAGACAAAAAGCCTTTTGTAAAACAAAAACCGGTTAAACTTGGTAATATTCAAGGTGACAAATACGTTATTCTCGGCGGTTTGACTCAAGGTGAGCAAATTGTAACACAGGGAATACAGAAATTAATGGATGGCGCTCCTGTCGCAATTATTGAAAAAGGTAATTAATCAATGTTTATAGATTTTTTTGTTAAAAGACCACGATTTGCAGGAGTTTGTTCTGCAATAATTCTGTTAATAGGTGCTATTTGTATTCCGATGCTTCCTGTTGCCCAATATCCACAAATCGCTCCCCCTCAAATCACAGTAACAACAAATTATATCGGAGCTAATTCACAAACTGTTGAATCTTCTGTAACTACGCCTTTAGAACAGGAAATTAACGGCGTAGAAGGAATGAAATATATTACTTCCAGCAGCAGTAACGATGGAACAAGCGTTATTAATATTGTCTTTGATTTGAACAGAAACCTTGATGCGGCTTTGATGGAAGTACAGAACAGGGTAAAAATGGCAGAGGCAAGACTCCCTGCTGAAGTTAAATCAACCGGCATCAGCATTCAAAAAAATTCAACCGCAATGCTCTTAATCTACGGTTTATACTCGGATGGCGGCAAATACGATAATTCTTTCATAAGCAATTATGCGGATCGTTTTATAAAAGACAGGTTAAAACAGGTAAAAGGCGTTGGTTCAGTTAATATATTCGGAGAAAGAAAGTATGCAATGCGACTTTGGCTTGATCCGGGGAAACTTGCAGCCAGATTATTAATCGCCGGTGACGTGATTAAAGCTCTTCAAGAACAAAATATTCAGGTAGCAGCGGGTCAAATAGGTCAACCCCCCGTTAACAGCAATCAATCAATACAAATGAGTGTTAAAACTTCCGGAAGATTACAAACTGTTAAAGAATTTAATGATCTTATAATAAAAACAGGCTCAAACGGCAGTTTTGTAAGATTAAGCGATGTCGGTTATGCAGAACTCGGTGCAGAGAACTATTCTTCAACAGCCAAATTTATGGGGCAGGAATTTATTGCTTTAGGTGTTTTCCAGCTTCCAAATGCCAATGCGTTGGAAGTCAGCAATAATGTAAAAAAAGAAATGCAAAAGATTTCTGAAAGCTTTCCTGCAGGTTTGAAGTACAAGCAAATTGTTGATGAGACAGAAGTTGTCAATGAGTCCATCAAGGAAGTTCTTTTCACTCTTTTAGGCGCAATTTTACTTGTTATAGCGGTAATTTATATTTTTCTTCAAAACTGGAGAACAACTATTATTCCGGCAATTACAATACCTATTTCTTTAATAGGAACTTTTGCCTTCTTGAAGCTTTTTGGATTCTCGATAAATACACTTACATTGTTTGGAATAACTCTGGCAACAGGTCTTGTTGTTGATGATGCAATCGTTGTTATTGAAAATATTGAACGTTTTATAAAAGAAAAGGGCATGCCTCCTGCTATAGCAGCAGTAGAAGCAACAAAAGAAGTGTTTAGCGCAGTTATAGCAACATCTCTTGTACTTATAGCCGTTTTTGTCCCGATTGCTTTTTTCCCCGGAGTAACCGGTCAGCTGTACAAACAATTTGCTCTCACAATTGCCTTTTCTATCGCAATATCGACATTTAATGCATTAACATTAACCCCTGCCTTGGCGGCTTTATTAATTTCTCATCAACATAAAGAATCATTGTTCTTTGACAAAGTAAATATTTTTATTCAAAATACCAGAAATTTTTATAACAAATTACTCAACTTTGTTATTCAGCATATAAAGCCCACTTTGACTATATTTTGTCTTTTAATCGGAGCAACATATTTATTGTTCAAAATAGTTCCTTCAGCCTTTGTTCCAAATGAAGATCAGGGATTTATTGTTTCAATTATTCAAACACCTGAAGGGTCTTCTCTTTCTCAAACTGAAAAAGTTCTTGATCAGGCCGAATATATTTATCGTCAAACTCCTGAAATTGCTTATGCCGTTTCCATAGGAGGTTTTAGCTTTATGGGAAACGGACCTAATAAAGGCATCCAGTTTATTTCCTTAAAACCTCTCAGGGAAAGAAGCGGCAATGAACATTCTGTAAATGCCGTTGTAAACAGACTCAGAGGTCAACTCATGGGAATACCGAACGCTATTATTATGCCGTTTGAACCGCCTGCAATTCAAGGTGTCGGAAATATCGGAGGATTTCAGTTTGAAATTAAAGATGAGGACGGACATACTCTTAATGAATTAAGTTCGGCAACTCAGTCTGTCATTGCGACAGGAAGCAAATCACCTGTCCTGCTCGGTCTTTTTTCGAGTTTCAGTGCAAACAACCCACAGGTAATGGTTAAAGTTGATAAATTCAAGGCAAAACAATTAAATATTTCCTTGCAGGACATCTATACGACTATGCAAGTATTTTTAGGTTCAATGTACGTCAATGATTTTGACTATCTTAACAAGGTATACAGAGTTTATATTCAGGCTGATCAGCAATTCAGAAACAATCCTGACAATATCGGTCAATTCTATGTCCGTTCACAAAACGGCTCTATGATTCAGCTTTCAAACCTTATCTCAACTTCACAAACATATACTGCGCAGACAATAAGTCATTACAACCTGTTCAGATCTTCTGAAATAAACGGCTCTCCTTTCTTTGGACGCAGTTCAGGCGAAGCGATTAAGGAAATGGAGTCTATTGCCAAAAAAGTTCTCCCTCAGGGAATGTCTTTTGAATGGTCTGGAACTGCATTAGAAGAAATGGAATCAGGCTCTAAAGCCACATTTATTTTTGCTTTAAGTTTTATATTTATATTTTTAATACTTGTAGCCCAATATGAAAGCTTTATGAATCCTGTTATAATCTTAATGGCTGTACCGGTGGCTATTTTTGGGGCATTATTGGCACAATTTACACGCGGGTTTCAAAATGACGTTTTTTGTCAGATTGGTATGGTTATGCTGATTGGTCTTGCAAGCAAAAACGCTATTTTAATAGTTGAATTTGCAAATCAGCTTCATGAAAAAGGATTATCAATAAAAAATGCGGTAATGCAGGCAGCAGCCATTCGTTTTCGCCCCATTTTAATGACATCACTGTCATTTATGCTTGGTATTTTGCCGTTAGTCTTATCAACCGGAGCCGGTTCTGCGAGCCGTCAGTCTATGGGAACAGCTATATTTGGCGGAATGCTGGTTTCAACAGTTTTAAACCTGCTTTTTATTCCTGTTTTTTATATTTTAGTTCTGTCTTTAAGGGAAAATTTCAGGAAGAATAAAACTATTGCTCCTACAGGAGAAACACTGGATTCCTCAAATGACAACGAAAATAAATATCAATAATTTATAAAAATTCGGATATTATTTCCACATTTTTCCTGAATAAATATCATCATCTATATCTTTATGGAGTTGAATACAATCTTTTTGAAATGCAGTATCAATTGTGATAACTTTGTCGGCATAGTAATCGCAATGTTTGCAGTCAATCCCGCAATTTAAATCCATACAGGATCTTTTTAAAAAAGGTTCAATAAATCCATCCAGTTTTTTGTTATCAATATAAACGGGAACAGATTTAAGCGGCAACAACATTCCTTTTCTTGTGCAGAGTTCTTTAATTTTATTTAATTTAAACATATTAATTTTTGTAGGTTTAAAGAAAAATGCCAGTTTATTAAACTTTGAATTTGCTGAAAGTTTTTGTTGGTCCTTAAATCCAAACCCCTGAACCAAATCAAGTAAGTTTCCGTCATAAGAACGATTGGAATAAGCTTTTACTCTTTTTACCATTTCTTCCGTTTTGATATTTCTTTCTACCAGCTTAAAGTTTTCATAGCCTATTTCTTCATAGTAATGTATATCCTCAGGGCGTATCCAGTCTGACTTTAAATAATTTGCGGGTTCTTCCGTTTTCTTTTTTTGACAGTACAAAAAACAGTGGTCTATAACAAATCCGTCGGAAGTATGCTTTGATTGCGAGCTATGAGCCATTAAATTCGGATGCACATGAGCCATCATGCAATTCATAAGGCAATTTCCGTTAGTCAAAATTTCCATCCCGCAGGAAAGTTTTTCTTTTAAAAGCTTGAGTGTTTTAAAATCTTTGTTTAATACATGCGAATCAAGCGCAATTATATCTGCACCCATTTCTTCCCAGTATTGTGCTTTTCTAAGGTTATTAACACACGCAAAAACAGAAATTCTCACACGAAAGTGCGGATAACTCTTTTTTATTGTCTGCAATAAAAATGGAGTCGACACAGTAAGTGAAGTTACGCCTATTTTTGTAAGCCAGTCCAGCAATTTTCTGATTTGTTTCTGCCCATCTCTGGTTGTTTCAAGGTTATCTATACAACTTGCATTCAAAAGATAATTGAATCCTATATTGTATTTTTTTGCATGGGCTATATGTTCTACTAATATGTTTTTTTCAACAGGTGCAAGCATATAGGAAGATCTTCCTCCTCCGACAAAGTCCTTTGAAAGTTTTCCATAAAGCTCTTCGACAGGATAATCTTTTATTTGTTCTATTAATTCATTATCAAAATTTGTAGCAATCGATAATTTCATTATTCGACCCTCGCAATTTGTTGAGAAATCGCGCCAAGCCAGTAATTGTAATTATTTATATCTTTAAATCCGACTTCTTCAAAAATTTTCACAAGTTCTTGCTGGGAAGGAAAATATTTGTTAGATTCGGGCAAATATTTGAAAGAATTAAATTCTCCCATATGAAAAATTAATTTCCCTATTAATGGAGCTATGCCGTAAAAATAAACTTGATAAAGAGCTTTAAAGACAGGATTTTCAGGTTTTCCCTGATCAATATTAACTACATAACCGCCGGATTTTACAACTCTTTGCATTTCTTTAAGTCCTGCCTGAATATTTTCAAGATTCCGAAGTCCGAAACTTATTATTAAAACATCAAATGAATTATCTTCATAAGGCAGGCTTAAGGCGTCACCTTTTACAAAATCAATATTATTGCAGCCTTTTGCTTTTTGTTTTGCTATTTCAAGCATTTTTTCCGATGCATCGAGAGCTATAATTTTAAAATCAGGATGTTTCTTTGCTATCCTAATGCAGATATCTCCACTTCCTGTACATAAATCAAGCACAGAGGCGTTTACAGGAAAATGGATTTTTTCAATTGATTTTTTGTCAATAATACTTTTCGTGCCAAAGCTATGCAAAGCGTTTGTGGCATCATATTTTTTGGCAAGATTATCAAAAAATTTCCTGTTATACTCACTCCATGAGTTTCCGGTAAAATATTTTACAAATCCCACATCTTCCAGAAGTTGTAATTTGGACTTGTTGTCATGAATAGTCATATCTTAAAATCCTTTTTTTCCAAGTTCATAAGTTTCGTTTAAAATTTTCAATCTTTCTTTATCTGTTCCCGACTTTACTTTATCAAAGCATTTTCTTTTAATGTTTGAAAAGCCGCAAAACTGAAGAATACAAATTTTCATAAAATTCCAGAAGGCATCTCCTGTAAAAAATTTGCTGTAAATAAAAGGCGCTCCCTGTGTATAAATCACGCTTGCCGACCTGTTTTTCAGTAAACCGACAGGTCTTTTTTTCTTTATATCAAACTTATAAGAAAATCCGCTTAATAAAACTCTGTCAATAAAGCCCTTTGCACTGGAAGGAATAGAGCCCCACCACACTGGAGTGATAAATACAAGGTGGCTGCACCACTTAATTTCTTCCTGTGCTTGAATCAAGTCTGGTTCAAGAGCTTGAATTTCTCTATAACCGAAATGAAGCACATTATCGAAATTCAATTCTCTGACCTTGATAATTTTCACCTCAAATTCTGAAGCAATAGCACCGTCTACGTATTTTTGTGCCATAACAGAGCAAAAACTTTGACTGTCAGGGTGTAAGTCTATTAATAATATTTTTTTCTTTTTGTTCATTTTTTTTAATTCCATCTTAAAAGTAACTGATGCGCTGAAAATCCGGGACCAAAGCTCAATACTAAAGCAGTTTCTCCAGCGGCAGTATTATTCATATATTCATTTAAAATAAAAAGTATTGTACTGCTCGATAAATTGCCGTATGTTTCCATAATTTTTCTGGAAATATCGACATTTTTATTATATTTAGAAAGAATATTTTCAATTTTGTTAAGAATTTTTATTCCGCCCGGATGAATCAGAAAATGGTCTACATCTTCTATTTTTAAGCCATTTGTGTTTAAAAAATCCGAAACTATCTGTTCAAAATGTTCTTCAATCACATTCGGAATAGTTTTATCGAGATTCATTTTCAAACCTGTGTTTGTAATGTTATAACCTAAAATTTCAGTTGTATCGACCACCTGATGCATTTGTGAATCAATAATTTCAGGACACCCCCGAATATTTTCTCCCAGTATTGCGCATCCTATTCCATCAGCAAATAATGCTGTCCCTACAATATTATCCCAGCTATAATCATCCAACTGGATTGTATTACTAGGAAATTCAAGAGTAATAACAGCTGCTTTCTTATCAGGATATGCTTTTAAAAAATCGTTGGCATAAATTAATGCTGATGCTCCTGCCGCACAACCAATTTCGGTTATCGGAAGCTTCTTTATGTCTTTTCTCAATCCCAAACTGTTAATCACATAAGTATCAAATGAAGGAATCATAAACCCTGTACAGGATGTGGTTATGATAAAGTCCAATTCTTCAGGTTTAATTTCTGTTTTTTGCAATGTATCCGCTAAAATTTTTGTTCCAAATTCCACTGCTTTTTCTTTGTATAAATTATTTGTTTCTTCAAAAGTTCTTTTGCTAAAAAGAACTTCAGCAGGTGCAATTGTATGTTTTTCTTTTATAACAGCACTTTCAAAGATTTTTATTGCTTTGTTTTGAAACGATTGGCTTTTTTCCGATACCCAATTTTTATATTGTTCTATGGCTTCCTGCTCAGAATGCTTATATTCAGGAAGCAAAGTATTTGTTTTTATCACACACGTCATACTTTATTTTTACCCTTTATACTTTTCAATTAGTTTTTTAATATCTTCTTTTTTTAACGGATCTTCTTTTCTGCCTGACCTTAAGGGGAAATTTAAAGCTTTATTAAGATAACTCAGTCCTTCTTTTATTTTGGATTCTTCCAATAAAAATTCACCGTATCTATAATTTGTATCGAGGTTGGAAGATATTGATAGGGCTCTATAGAAATATTCTTGAGCTTTTTTATCATTACCGAAGCTAACAGGCCATGCAGGAACTTTATAATACAACATTCCAAGGGCATTCAGCCCTGCCGCACCCGAAGCATCGGGATTAATTTTTACTGATTTTTCCAACAACGCTTTTGCTGTATTTACATTTGATATTGCTCCGATTCCTTTGTATTTTGCCTGAGCAGATAAAGCTATTCCTTCCCAAACATAGGGTTCTGCCCTATCAGGATATTGTACAACTAATTTATCGGCTTTTTTGATAAGTTCTTCGTACGCTCTGGTTTTTCCTGCATTATCGTTCTTGGAATATATATGTTCGATAGCAGTTACATTATAACGAATTTGCGCTATTTCTTCATCAAAAGAAATTAAATTAAATGCACTGACGGCAAGACAACCCACATTAGACATCAATGCAATTAAGCAAATAAAAAAATATGCTCTTTTTTTAATCATTTTTTATTCTCCATTTGAAAATTATTAAGAATATTGTTAAGACTACAGAAAGTGGACTGGACTGTCAAGTCTATTTTCTGTAAAATGATCCAATGAACTAGAAAATGCGAATTATTATGAAAAACAAATCAGAGTTAATATTTAATGCCGCCTTTAAATTATTTTTAAAATGCGGTTATAATAACACTTCTATGGATGAAGTGGCGAAAGAAGCAGGTGTTTCCAAGCAAACTATTTATAATAATTTTGAAAATAAACAAATTATTTTGCAAAAAATTGTGATTAATCAAAGCAAAAAATACTATAAAGATATTGAAGACGTAGAAGTTACTGAAGAAAATTTTGATATTTTACTGGAAAAATTTTGCAAAAATTTTCTAAAACTTGTAATCGACGAGAAATTATGCGCGGTTCATCGCATAGTTTTAAGCGAAATGGCTACTAATCCTAACATAACAAAGAATTTTTATAACATAGGCCCTTCGATAACCTACATTATGCTGGAAAAATTTATTTCAAAAGCCGCAGCAAAAGGGTTAATACAGGTCTCTTCTCCCTCAAAATATGCTGATCATTTAATTTCGCTATTAAAAGGTAAATATTACAATGAAATTCTATTTGGTGTAAGGGATAATGTTTCTAAAGAAGAACTGGAAGAGCATCTAAAAAGCGTTTTAACAATATTAAACAATTCGAAAAATAAATAAAGTTCAAAACATGTTTATTTGCTTAAAAAGTTTTAAATAAAAACATAAATATAAAAGTATTAAGAATAGAAATCAAAATAATCGGAAATGACAAATATAAGTGACTTTTTAGTATTCTTAAAAAACCATCCGCAATGTTACTCATTTTTCCTCCCTACAAAAATATACTCATGTATTTAAACGGTAAACTAAACGACTGTTTATACTGTTTAATTTTTGTTTAATATTCAAAAATTTTATATAACCTGCCTGTCTAATATTCAAAAATAATGTTATTTTGAAGAGTTATTAATTTAAACGGTCGGGCATTAATCGGGTCTAAAAATTCTTTTAATTTCAGTATTTTTTTTAAAAAATTTTTAATTAAAATATTATTTTAAGTTGAGTTTTTTTGTAAAGATGTTGTAACAAAAGCAGGAAATCATTAAAGTTTTTATAAAAGAATGTCGAAACAAATAATGTAAGGTCCTAATCGACCATACCCAAACCTCCTCCCCCGAGTCTAGTAGCCGCCCCAAAAGAGCGGCATTTTTTTTGCTCAATAACAGGAATAAAAATTTCCCTTTTTATTTTAAAAAAACATTAAAGTTTTAAAATAAAATACCGATATAGTAAAAGTAAGGTCATAAAGACCCTACCCAAACCTCCTCCCCCGAGTCTAGTAGCCGCCCCAAAAAGAGCGGCATTTTTTTTGCAAATTTTTATATTATTTTAAAATCAAAATATTTTTGTCATTACAAATAATAAAATATCGGCGAAGTTCATTTAAAAAATATCTTTCAAAATTTTATAATAAGCCTTAAAATTAATTCAAAAGAGAAGGGTTTTAAATGACTTTAGAATTAAAAATTTTTCAGGGTTTTATAAAAGAAAAAAAACTTAACGGGGAAGATATAAAAATCCCCAAAACTTTTTTTAATTCCGAAAATGATAACTTTTCCAAACCTGAAAATGATTTTGAACAAAGAAAAGCAGACATTATAAAAGAAGATGAACCCTGCGGAGAATTAAAATTTAAAAAAATTCAAATAAAAACAGCTGCTTCAGGGTTTTCTTATTTTCTTGACGGAATTGAAAGAAAAAAAATACTTTGCTATCTTCGGACTATCCCTGTTATTTACGGTTATGTCGGAGCGGCAGTTTTAAAAAGGACTGATAAAACTTTGCATTCTACAGACTTAGAAATAGGGGAGGGAATTTTTTATATTCCTGTGAAAGAAAATAATAATTGCCCTTCACACTATTTTGAGCTTAAAGAAATCGAAAAAATAAAAAATAATTATAAAAATGTCGGCATAATTCCAAATCAGGGAAAAAGAAAAGCCTATCCCGTATTCCCCGATGAATTTATCCAACAGGCTCACAGTGAAATACAGGAAAAAAGAAGAAAAATTGAAGATAAACTGACAAATAAATGGCTGGACTCAAAATTTAAAGACGGCTGGCTTTTTGTGGACGGGACTTTGAATACTAAAAGCCAAAATATTCTGGAAAGTTCAAATATTGCAGGAATAGTCAAATCTCACGGAGTTTATTATTTCCCTTTTGAAAAGATGTGTGAACTTTATTCTATGGAGAAAGGTCAACGTTCAAGCGTTTTTCAACCATATGATAAAACAGGGAAGAAAAAAGATATTTTTACATGGTATTTAAGACTGCACCATGACAAACGCAATGGTGTAAACGATTTTGGGATTGTAAGAGTAGAAATTCCAGCTAAAAAAGAACTTATTAGCAGAGTTGATGAGATAAGTTCATGGATTTTGCTGGAAACAAAACCAGTCGGATTTCCTGCTTCACGTTGGGATAGGATGATTTATCCCATTAAATACTGCGAAGACTATTTGAAAGCAAAAGCTCCCGGTTGGACAATGATTGAAAGTCTTTCTTGATTTTTTTATAACAAAATTTATATTGTTAAAGTATTATTATAAGTATAAAAATAAGGTTTTAATATGAACGAAACAGAAAATAAAGTTATAGGAAGAGTTGTTGCAACTGAAAAAAAGCCTAATACTGCACAGACTTTCAGTTTTTGGACAAATCTTGACTCTCCTGTAGGAATTGGAACCATTGTCAAGATTGAGAGCGACAGGGTTTATTCCGATAAAAAAAATGCGGAATACAAAAGAACGATTTACGGAATTGTAAATGAAGGCATAAGCTACACCGACCTGGAATCACCGATGCATGATTACATAAGTGCCGATAGGGAGCCTCAAGAAAACCGCCTTGCCCAGACAGAAAGACCGGAAATAAGGTATTACACGGCATCTGTCTTAAAAATGGAACCTGAAGAACCTATTCAGCCTGTCCCGATCGGAAATGTCTTTCTGGCGGAGGATGCTGACGTAAAAAAATCCCTGAGAATGGATAAATTTGAAGATTCCCAAATCCCTGTCGGGCTTTACGTAAACGGGGAAAACCAATCTCCTGTTTATCTTGATTCTAATTTCCTTTTAGGGCCGGAAGCCGCACATTTGAATGTTACAGGAGTTTCAGGGCTTGCAACAAAGACCAGCATTATAGAATTCCTTTTGAGCAGCATTTTTCAAAAGTATCAGAGCGATAACAATGAAAAAATTGCTACGGTTCTTTTTAATGTAAAAGGTTATGACCTTTTGTTTCTTGACCAGCCTGCGGAAAATCTTTCTGAAGAAGAAAAAGAAATGTATAAAAAGCTTGGTATGGAAGTAAATGCTTTTGAAAATGTTGAATATTACGCTCCTTATAAGGATGACGGAGTAAATTTAAACACCTTAAGAACAAATGATCACCTTATGCACAACGTAAATCCATTAAGCTGGGGTTTGGAAGAGATTTTTGACCATGTGCAGGTGCTTTTAAACAATGATGATATCGATGCAAAGGCGGATGCTTTTCTTTCTTTCATGAAAGAAAAAGTGATAAATCAAGATAAACCGGATTCTCATTATTGCGTACATAAGAAAATAAAGAATTTTAACGACCTTGAAGAATGGTTTCAGAGGATTTTCGCAGAAGCAGGAGATGAAGAAAAAGGCAACGGCGAAGGGAAACAACAGTGGAGAGGGCATGCAATCCCTACAATAAGAAAAATTTATAACAGGCTTATGAACATAAAAACCCGCTGCAAAGGACTTGTGACTAATGATTCTTCCATGCATGACTTACCATGGGGAGAATTTAAAGACAAAGGGGTTTATGTTGTAGATATAGCAGGAATGATTCCTATTGCTCAGGATTTGGTGTTTACCAGAACTGTTGAAAAACTGAAAGAACAGCTTGAAAACAAGAAACTTGGCGTTGATAAGGTCATAATTTTTGTGGATGAGCTTAATAAATACGCTTCCGGCGACTCTGGAAATTCTTATCTCAAACAAACCCTGCTGGAAATTTCCGAAAGAGGAAGATACTTGGGCTTAATCCTCTTTTCTGCACAGCAGTTTAAATCACAGGTTCACAAAAGAATTGTCGGAAACTGCGGAACAAGTATTTACGGACGTATGGACATGGACGAACTGGCTTCTCAGGGCTACAGTGTCATGCCTTCAAGTATTAAAGCCGAATTAACAGTACTTGAAAAAGGGAAACTTCTCATCAGGCATCCGCATTTTAATCAGTATATCTTTGTAAGATTCCCGCGCCCGCCTTTTATGACAAGTCAGGACGGCTCTAAAAAGTTTCCTCCCGTAGCGGAAAGAAATTTTGAAGATGCAATGATTATTAATTTCAAACGCCTTGACCATAAAATCAAAGCGAATGATATTAAAAACGCTATTTGCGATGTCGATAAAGAAGAAGTAAAAAGGGCTTTCAATGAAACCGAGAGGAAAGGCAAAGACAATCCTCTCGAATATTTTAAAAATATATTGCGAAAAAAGCCTCAAAGAGAAAGCTTTGAAGAAAAACTTTCTCCATCGGTAGGCAATACAGATATTGACGACTGGTTAAAAGAGTAAAACACTATGAAAATTATTCATCTTGCCGATTTGCATCTGGGCTACAGGTCATATAATAAATTAAGTCCTGAAGGCTTGAATATTCGGGAAAAAGATGTTGTCAAAACATTTAAAGAAGCACTTGATAAGGTTTCAGAACTTAAACCTGACCTTGTTTTGATGGCGGGAGATATTTTTCACAAGCCAAGACCGAGCAATTCCACAATTTATTTGACGATTAAGCTTCTTAATAATTTCAGAAAAAACTGCAATGCTCCTATAGTTCTAATTTCAGGCAACCATGAGTCTTCAAAGTCGGTGGAATCAGGAAGTATTCTAAAACTTCTTGAAACTACCATTCCAAATGTTAAAGTTGTAGATGGGCAAATTGAACAGGTTGTCTTCGAGAATTTAAATGCAAGCATTTTATGCATTCCGCATAATGCTTTGTATGAACTCAATAAAACAACTTTAACTCCTGATAGAGGTTATAAATACAATGTTTTGACTATGCATTGTTCTTATAACAGCGTAAAATGCCCTGAATTATCCAAACATAGCTCCGAAGAACTTGTTGATTCAGAGAAGATTAACGGTTCAGAGTGGGATTATGTAGCTCTGGGGCACTATCACAAATATACAGAGCTTGAAGAAAACATATATTACTCTGGAGCGATAGAAAGAACCAGCTCAAATATTTGGCAAGAAGCCAAAGACCCTAAAGGTTTCATTGAATATAACCTTGAAACAAAAAAAATAACGTTTCATCCGCTCCAAACACCAAGAACAGTGGTTGATATAAAAAAAATTAATGCGGATACTCTCACCGCAGAGGAAATTAACGCCTATATTGATGAAGAAGTAGCAAAAATAAATGATTTTGAAAATTCTATAGTTAGAATAACCCTTGATAACATAGACCCTCTGGCGATAAGAAATCTAAATTACACTAAAATCAGGGAATACAGAAAAAAAGCAGTTCATTTCATGCTTAATTTCATAAAAAAGGACGTGAATCTGACTTTTGACAAGGAAGGAAACCCTGTCGAAAAACGAAAAAACCTTCATGAAGCACTTGATGCAGAGTTAAATGTTTTTGAATTGGCGCAGGGGTTGAATCAGGAAATGTTTAACAATCTGGCAAAAGATTATTTAAAGGCTGTAAGTATATGATAAGATATTTTTTATGAAGCTTAAATCATTAAAACTTGAGAATTTCAGGCAGCATGAAGACTCTTTTATAGAGTTTACAGACGGCATTACTATAATTAACGGCACTAATGGTGCCGGAAAAAGTACTATTCTTGAAGCAATAACATGGTCAATATATGGAACTGATGCTGCTAGAGGAAATAAGGACACAATAAAGTTTAATAAGGCTAAAGCAAGAGCAAAAGTCAGGGTTGAACTTATTTTTTACCTTGATGACGAGGTTTTCAGAATTGAAAGATTTCTGGACAAAGCAGAGCTTTATTTGGGAGACAATCAGGCTCCGATTGTTACAACACAGCAGGAAGTTACTAAATACCTGACAGACAAACTGGGAATGACAAAAGATGAGTTTTTTAATACTTATTTTACAGGTCAGAAAGAGCTAAATTTTCTAGGAAACCAGAAACCGCTTGAAAGAAGGAAATTTATTTCCAAAGTTTTGAACTATGAAAAGATAAGAGAAATTCAAGAGCAGATAAGAACTGATAAAAATAGTATTAACTATGAAATAACAGGATTAAAGCAAGGTATTGCTGATTTGGATTCTCTTAAAGAAGAAAAAAAGATTGCCCGAGCCGAATTGGAAGAAATTAATAACAATTTAGTCGCGAAGCAAAAAGAATTTAACAAATGCACCGATGAAATTGCTAAAATTGAACCTGAATGGGAAAAAATTAAAGAAATTAAGGAAAAATTTGACAAAAATACTCGAGAAATCGAATTTTTGACAGAAAAAAGTGCTTTTATGGAAAAAAATATTGTTTCTTTAAAGGAAAAATTTGAAAATCTGGAAGAAAAATCAAAAATTCTTGCAGAAATAAGTAAATTTGAGACAGAGTACAAAGAAACAGACTTCAAAATCAAGGAATTAGAGAAATTACAGGAAAAAGAAGCATTACGGCAAACTTATCTTTCTAAAATTGAGGGTTTAGACAAAGAAATTAAAGAAAAAACTCTTCAACAGGAAGAAGTTATTAAGTCAGGGAAAGAAAAACGTCTTATTGTAGATAAAATACCTTTTATTAAGGAAGAAATTTCCGATTTAATTGAAAAAATCAAGGAAATTGAAACGAAAATCACTGCATGTAAAAAAGAAAACGAAGTTTTAATTTCTCAAAAGCAGAAAGAAGTGGAAAAAACGCAAAAACAACTTTCTTTGATTAAGAACAAAGGTGAAGAAGGGATTTGTCCTACCTGTGAAAGGACCTTAAAAGGAGAATTTGAGAAAGTTACAGGTAATTTTAAAGACCAGATAAAGACTTTAGAAAAAGAAATACAAATTTTAAAGACAGAATACGAAAAATTGAATGTTAATTCGGCTGAATTAACTGAATTTAAAAAGAAAAAAGAACAAAAAGAAAAAGAATACGCTGAGTTAATGAACTTTCAGGGTCAGTATGAGGAAGAAAAAAGACGATTTTTAATTATAAAAAATGAAATTGAAACTAAAACTCTTGAAAAAATAAAAATCAAGGAAGAACTGGTAAAAATACCGGAAGGATTTGATAATAAGACTTTAAACAACTTAAGAGAAAAAATTCTTCCTCTTAGAAATAATTACGAACAAATTTTAACGTTAAATGCCGAGTTAGCTGACTTTGACAAAATTAAAAATGAGCTTCAAGACTCAATAGGAGTGAAACAAGAAATAGAAACAAAAAAAAAGCAAGCTGACAAAGAATTAAAAGAATTTAATTATTCAGAAGACAGCTTTTTAAAAATCGAAAAGGCTTTTCAATTAACAAAAGAGTCTTTTTATAATTTAAAAAATGAACTTGGTAAAATTGAAGAGCAAGAAATAAATAAAAAAGATAAGCTTGAATGGATTAAAAAACAGGAAGATTCCAACAAGGAAAAACTCAATTATATAAAAGAAAAACAAGGACGATTAGACCTGCTTATCGAATTAGAAAGATTTTACGGTCAATTCTGGGAAAAATTAAACAATCAGGCACGTCCTGAGATTTCGGAACTTGCAAGCAAATTTCTTGTAGATCTCACTGATGGAAGATATTCAGAGCTTGAATTAAACGAAAAATATGAAATATGCCTTCATGATGACGGTGAAATCAAGCCGGTTATCTCAGGAGGAGAAGAAGACCTTGTTAATCTTTGTGTAAGGCTTGCTATTTCTCAAATAATTGCACAACGATCAGGTAAAACTCTGTCTTTATTAATTTTGGATGAAATATTCGGTTCTCTTGACGAAAATAGGAGGAATAACGTAGTAAATTTATTGAGAAATCTCATAAATAACTTCGAGCAGGTAATTTTAATTACTCATATTGAAGACATAAAAAATGAAATAGACAATATAATTACCATAGAATATAATACTGAAAAAGGTTCCAGTAAAATTATCCGAAATTAAGCAAATTTTAATGCCTTTCTCTCTTTCTTACAAAAACTTTTTGTAAAGATTTGTAAAAACGAATGGATAAAACTATCAACTTTTATTTTTAGGATTATTATAATTAGCAGATACAAAATTTAATTAATTAAGTAACAAAAGGAAGTAACTAAAAATGAAAATTCAACAATCAAACATTGCTTTTGGGACTAAATTAAAGATTAATATTCAAAAAGAAAACAAACTCTTTGAAAAATTTATTGCAGGCGCAAATGCAGCAAAAACCGAACTGGCTAACAACGGAATTAAAGATTCTTTAAATTTAAATTTTGTTCCTGCAAATTCCGATGTTTTTTATCGATCCGGGGTCGATCGACCAAAGGAAACTCCTGCCTCTTACTTTTCTCTCTCGCTTGGCGGTATTCAGCAGCTTTTTGATTCTACTTCAATCGGTGAAAAAGTAACTAATCCTATATTTAAAAGCGCTGATGCGACAAAAAAATGGATTTTAGAAACCTATACGAAATTAACAACGAAGGTTAATTCTTAAATATTTAAATGTTAAATCGCAAAAGCATCATCCTCATCAAGTGCGGTTTAGCTCTTTTCTTTCCGGTAGGCTAAAATATCCTGTTTTGTATGATATACTAAGGCTAATCGGAGAAAAATATGAAACAATTTACACCTAAAATTCCTGAAGAATTTAATTTTTCAGAAATTCTATATAAAAAATCCGACTGGGTTGGCACTATCACAATAAATAGACCCGAAGTTTACAATGCCTACAGCATAATTACCCTTCAAGAAATGATTACCGCCCTTCAGGATGCCTCATGGGATGACGGGATTGCAGTAATTATAATAACAGGAGCAGGAGAAAAAGCTTTTTGCACAGGCGGTGACGTAAAAGAATACGCTTCTGAATTTATAAACCGACCGCGTGATTTTTACAAATGGATGGGCGTTTTTAACCAATTTCATGACTTATTGAGAAATTGCGGAAAACCCACAATAGCAAGACTCAACGGGATGGTTGTCGGTGGGGGAAACGAAATTAACATGTCTTGCGATTTGGCGGTAGCCGCTGAACACGTTACTATAAAACATGTAGGAACAAGCATAGGAAGCGTCGCAGCAGGAGGAGCAACTCAATTTTTGCCTATTATTGTCGGAGACAGACGGGCAAGAGAAATTCTTTTATTAAATGAATCTATAAATGCACAAAAAGCCCTTGAGTGGGGACTTGTAAACTATGTTGTGCCTTATGAAGAACTTGATTCAAAAATTAATGAACTAACCCAAAAACTTATAAATAAATTCCCTGAATGCACCAGATATACTAAACAGCAGCTTAATTTTTGGAAAGATTTCGCATGGCATAGTACTATAGGACATGCAAAAGATTGGCTAAGCCTTCATTTTTCATCTCTTGAAGTTCATGAAGGAATGCAAGGCTTTGTTGAAAAAAGAAATCCTGATTACTTAAAAATAAGAGAAAAAGCTAAAAATAACCAATCCTCTGAAACACTCTGGGGTGCAAATTTAAAAGAGTGCAAAACCTGTAAAACTAAATACTTGCCTGAAGAATTTCATTTCTGCGGCAAGTGCGGATCTTCTTTACATTAAGTATTAAAAGGTTTTTTATAAAAAGACTCTGCGTTATCATAACTAAATATATATGAAAAGGATTTTTTATGCTTAATGATTTTCCTGAAGAACTTCTTACGGAAGTCGAAGAAATAGATACTCAGCACATGGAACTTATCTCCAGAATAAAAACACTTCATGAGTCTTATTTAAAAGGGATAGATACTGAGAAACTTCTAGAAACATTTGAGTATATTAAACATTACATAAATGAACACTTCGCAACAGAAGAAAATTGCATGCTTAAGCTTAATTATCCTCATTATGAACAGCATTTGAATGACCATGCAGCTTTTGCGGAAGATTATTTGAAACTCGAAAAATTGTTTAAAAAAGAAGGCTTTTCATCCGATTTCAATCTTGATTTTAACGTACAGCTCATAGATTGGATAAGAAAGCACGTTCTTGGTGAAGACAAAATTCTTGCCGAATTTATTCTTGAAAAAAAAATGAATTCCAAGCAGGTAAAAAAAGACTAGAATTTAAGAAATGAACAATATTAATATAAAAATAACTGATTCTTGGGCAAAAATAACTTTTTCAAAGCCTCCGTTAAATATTTTCAGCATTGAAGACCTGATTTTTCTTGATAAAACCTTACAAGAATTGAAAAATCAGAAAACATTACGAATGATTATTTTTGAGTCCGACCAACAAATATTTTCAGCAGGAGTCGATATAGCGGATCATTTGCCTGAAAAAGCTCCCGAATTAATTAAAGCCTTTCATAAGTTGATTTTTACCATGATAGATTTGGAAATACCAACGCTGGCACTTGTAAAATCAGGTTGTTTTGGAGGAGGAAGCGAATTTGCTTTATTTTGCGACTTTGTTCTCGCTTCAGAAAATGCTTTTTTTGCTCAGCCTGAAATTAAACTTGCCTGCTTTCCTCCTTTATCAATAACTCATTTGACTTATTTAACAGGGAACAAAAAAGCACTGGAGCTTATTTTAACGGGAGAAAAACTGTTATCTAAAGACGCTCTAGCCGCAGGACTTGTTAATCATGTTTTTTCAGAAGAAGAATTCGACAAAAAAACTGATGAATTTATAAATTCCATAATCCAAAACAGCTCAAGCGTAATAAGAACAACCCTTAATACTTATAAAAAAATCAATTATGCCGGTTTAAAGGAAAAAATCGAATTTGCAGAAAAAGTCTTCCTCGAGGAACTGCTAAAACTTCATGACTACGCCGAAGGAACAAACAGCTTCATTGAAAAGCGAGTTCCTGTTTGGAAAGACTGTTAAAAAAGGTTTAAAAAGAAATGTTAAGGTTTTTTAAATTAATTTTAAACTTCTAAAAACCAAATTAATAGTTTAAAAAAGTCAAAAAACAGATTTATTAAAGGCAAATTTGTTTTTTGACTCAAAAAAACATGGTTTTTAATGTATTTTTAGAAAAAAACTAAAATATTGATTAATTTCCGATATTACCAAATTATATCAGTACTTGACCAGTAATTAATGTTATATAAACATATATGGTATGTATGTATTTATTAAAACAGATTAAATAATTTGAAATATTTTTGTTTAAATAGTAATATAAGCTCAAAAGCTTAGATTAAAACATGTTAAGGAGGCAAATATGGTGAATTCAGCATTTATACCAAGAGGACAAGAGTTATCAAAAGAAGAAATCAAATCATTGATAACAGAAAACAACGTTAAGTTTATCAGACTACAGTTTGTTGATATTAACGGTCAGGTTAAAAACATGGCTGTTCCCGCAGAACAGATTGATAAGATTCTCAATAACGAAATTATGCTTGACGGATCTTCAATTAAAGGTTTCAGAAGCATTGAAACATCAGATATGTATTTCTATCCGGACAGAAAAACCTTCTGTATTCTTCCTTGGAGAGGCAAAGAGGCTTCAAATGTTGCAAGATTGATTTGTGATATTTATAATCCTGATGGAACACCTTTTGAAGGCTGTCCAAGAACAAACCTGAAAAAAGTTCTTGAAGAAGCAAGAAAACTTGGTTATACAATTAATTTTGGACCTGAATGCGAATTTTTCCTTTTCAAAAAAGATGAAAATGGAAGACCTACTGCTGTAGCTCATGATGCTGCAGGTTATTATGATGTCGGTCCTGATGATCTCGGAGAAGATCTTAGAGCTGAGATGGTTACCACCCTTCAAAAAATGGGCTTTGATATTGAAGCAAGCCACCACGAAGTTGCTGAAGGTCAGCACGAAATTGATTTTAAATATGGTGATGCTTTAACAACTGCTGATAATGTTGTAACTTTCAAAGTTGCTGTCAAATCAATCGCGGCTAAATACGGCTTACATGCAACATTCATGCCAAAACCAATCTTTGGTGTTAACGGTTCAGGTATGCATTGCAACTTCTCTCTTAATAAAGACGGCAAAAATGCGTTCCTTGATGAGTCAAAACCATATCAACTTAGCCAGGAAGCTCTCTGGGCAATTGGTGGAGTTCTTAGAAACATTAGAGGTATTGCTGCTATTACTAACCCTACGGTTAATAGTTACAAACGTTTAGTTCCAGGGTACGAAGCACCTGTTTATCTTGCATGGTCAGCTGCTAATAGAAGCGCTTTATTAAGAGTCCCTGCAAAACGCGGTCCTGCTACAAGAGTTGAGTTAAGATCACCGGATCCAAGCTGCAACCCATATATGGCATTTGCTGCGATTTTAACTGCCGCTTTAGACGGTATTCAAAACAAAATTGATCCGCCGGCTCCTGCTGAAACAAACATCTACCACTTGACCGAAAAAGAAAGAAAAAAATTAAGAATAGATTCTTTACCCGGCAGTTTAGAAGAAGCTCTTGATTTGGTTGAAAAAAGCACAGTTGCTAAAGAAGCTCTTGGAGAACACATTTTTAATGAATTTATTTCAGCCAAGAGAAGAGAATGGGATTCTTACAGAACTGCTGTAAGCCCATGGGAAATCGATGCTTATTTAGAAAAATACTAGAAATTAGTTCTATAACAAGAAACAGGGCGGTGTTACCGCCCTGTTTCTTTATTTTTATCAAAATTATTTACTTGATAAATCACCAAGTATTTTATTAGACGCTGCAACGCTTTCTCTGCTAAGACAAAAAGCCGACAATAAATGTCGGCTTTTTAAGAATATTATTTATTTGATTAAATGCTATAAGCAGCAATTGAATTATAAAGTTTTTCCTTTTCAGAAGCTGTAAGTTTAACAAGAGGTGATCTTACAGTTTCTTCAAGAAGTCCTTGTTTTGCTAACACGGCTTTTACAGGAATAGGATTGGGGGAAGTGAATATTGCTTTGAACATTGGATATGATTTTAAATGAATTTCTTTTGCTTTTGCAATATTTCCTGATTTAAATTCGGTAATTATTTGCTTAATATCTTTTCCAATGATATGAGAAGCAACACTAATCACTCCGTAAGCTCCAATTGCTAACATCGGAAGAGTTAAACTGTCATCCCCGCTATAAATAACAAAATCATCAGGCGTTTGTATTCTGATTTCGGTAACCAGATCAATATTAGGATTGCTCTGTTTCACTGCCGCAATATTTTTATGGTTTTGCGCAAGTTTCGAAATTGTTTCAGGCTCCATGTTTATGCCTGTTCTTCCGGGGATATTATACAAAATTATCGGAAGGCTTGTCGCTTTTGCAATTTGCCCGAAATGCTCTAACAAACCTGCTTGAGAAGGTTTATTGTAATAAGGAACAACCGATAAAATTGCGTCAGCTCCTGCTTTTTCAACCTTTGTAGAAGTTTCAACAGCTGTTTTTGTGCTGTTTGAACCTGCACCCATTACAACTTTGGCTTTGTTTCCTACAACATTTTTTACGACTTTTAAAATTTCGAGTTCTTCTTCATGGGTTAAAGTTGGTGATTCTCCTGTTGTTCCTGCCACAAGAATAGCATCAGAACCATTATTTATAAGATAATCTGCCAGTTTTTCAACTGTATTATAATCTACTTCAAAATTTTCATTAAACGGGGTCACCATTGCGGTAACTACTTCACCTACGTTTATGCGCATACTAATTTCTCCTTTTTTATCATTTTATTGTCATTGCGAGGAAGAGTTTTAGCTCTGAAGTGGCAATCTATAGTTGCCTAAAGTAAATTCATTTCTACAAGTTTTTCAGCAAGTCTTACTGTGTTTAGAGCTGCACCGATTCTCAAATTATCGGCAACAACCCATAAAGCAAGCCCGTTATCAAGAGCAAGTTCTTTTCTTATTCTTCCTACATAAACCGGGTCTTTCCCTGCGGCTTCCAGAGGGGTAGGATACTCTGATCTTGCAGGATTATCTATAACTGTAACACCATAAGCATTTGATAGAAGTTCTGTTGCTTTTTCAGGAGTGATTTCTGTTTCAAATTCAACACTTACAGCTTCACTATGGCTTATAAATACCGGTACTCTAACGGCTGTACAAGAAATAGGGGTATCATCAGCAAGGTGAAGAATTTTTTTTGTTTCTTCCGATACTTTCATTTCTTCTTTTGTGTAGCCGTTTTCGCAAAAAACATCTATTTGCGGAATTAAATTAAAGGCGATTGGCTTTGTTATGAATTTTTTATAGTTATATTGCTCTTCGTTTATAGCCGCTTTTGTACCTTCATAAAGGTCGTCAATGGCTTCTTTACCGCCGCCGCTGACTGATTGATAGGTGCTTACTATAAGACGTTTGATTTTTGCATAATCGTGAAGAGGTTTTAATACAAGCATTAATTGAGAAGTAGAGCAGTTTGGATTAGCTACTATACCTTTGTTGAGCCTTAAATCTTCATCGTTAACCCCTGCAATAACAAGAGGAACATCTTTGTCCATCCTGAAAGCACTTGAATTATCAACAAGTATAGCCCCTCTTTTAACTATTTCATTCGCTAAAGCTTTGCTTGTAGAAGCTCCTGCCGAAGCAAGCACTATATCTATTCCTTCGAAAGCTTCCGGTCTTGCTTCTTCTATAGTATATTTTTTTCCTTTAAATTCAATTTCTTTTCCTGCGCTTCTTGCACTTGCAAGAAATTTTATTCCTGTATACGGAAAACTTCTTTCTTCAAGAATTTTAAGGATTTCTCCTCCTACAACTCCCGTTGCTCCCAATATTGCAATATTTACTTCAGTCATTTTTCTTTGCGCCTCTAATTTTATTACATGATACTAAGTTTATTATAAACAACAAGTTCAGAGAAATTTTTTGTAAAGTTTTGTAAAAGCATGTGGATAAAAGCGTCAATTATTTTTCAGGTTTTGTTTTTAAACTTTTAGATGTTAACTTACTTTAATAAGACAAAAAGGGGAAAGAATTTATGGTTTCATCAATACAATTTTTGCAGAATAGAGCAGCAAATTTAAACAGGGTAGGATTTGCGGCAGAAAAAGAAAACACTGAAGCATCGCAACCAAAAGATTTTGAAGAACAAATAAAAGATGCTTTTGTAAAGTCAAAGCAATCACAAGTTATTCCTGAATCCCCCAAAGAAGAAGTAAAGGCAGAAGAACCGCCGGTTGTTCCAGAACCTCCTAAAGAAGATATTGTTAACTTAGAACCGCAGACAGTTATTCAAGAAAGTCCCAAAGAAGATAATGTAGAGGCTGAACTGCCGCCTGTGATTCCAGAACAAACTAAAGAAGAAGCTTTGAAACAAAGAAAACTCGCAAACAACCGTCACAACCGTATTGGTATTGGTATTGGAATCATTACCGGGGCATTATTATCAACAGGACATCAATTTTTAAAAAAAGCCACACTTCTCAAGCATGTTTCAAGAATAGTTGGAGGAGCTGTAATTGGCGGAGGATTAATGGCTGTTGTCAATTATTTCACCAAAAGCGTTTCAGTAAAGGCACCTCAAGAAAAACAAAAAGAATCAATCAAATAAATTTTGTCTAAAGAATATTTTCAAGTCCGTAAACAAAATCTTTGTTATTCACAACATGCCTGATACCAAGCACAACGCCCGGCATGAAACTAATTCTGTCAAAAGAATCATGTCTGAGTGTAAAAGCCTGTCCTGCCGAGCCGAAAATAACTTCCTGATGTGCAATAAATCCGGGAAGCCTCACACTGTGAATATGAATATTTGATTCTGTAACTCCTCCTCGTGAACCTTTGTAGGTTTCAACTTCAGGGCAATTATCTTTTCCGAATTCAGCACGTTCCTGCGTCATAAGTTGGGCTGTTTTTATTGCAGTTCCTGACGGAGCATCTTTTTTGTTATTGTGATGAAGTTCGATAATTTCTGCGTTAGAAAAATATTTTGAAGCTTTCTGAGAAAACATCATCATTAAAACTGCACCTACTGCAAAATTTGGTGCAACTAAAGCCCCCAATTCTTTCTGTTCAGACAATTTTTTAAGTTCTTCAAGCTGGCTTACAGTAAGTCCTGTTGTGCCAATTACAGGTCTTGCGCCGTTTTCAAGAATCAGTTTTGAGTTTTCAAACACCAGATCAGGATTTGTAAAGTCAACAACAACATCAATTTTTTTTGTTTTTAAAGCATGCTCAAGGGAATTTTCTATTAAAACCCCGCAGGTTTTATTTTCGACAATTTCACCGATGTCTTTTCCTGTATTTATAACATCTATAGCCGAAACAAGCTCCAAATCAGCCTCTGCATTAACTGCTTTTATGACTGCCTGACCCATTTTTCCGCAAGCACCGCTTACCGCTACTTTGATTTTGTTTGTCATGTTTATTTCCTTATATTTTTATACTTTTTTTATTTATAATTTTCCTTTGTCCTACAGAAACAAGTTCGCGAAGACAGTATGTTTTATTCTACGCAATGACAATACAATGAAGATAATTCACATGCAATTTTATTATTTTTGTTTTTGGTATAATGTAATCGATTAATGGTTAGTGTTGAAAAATAAAGTCCAAAAAAAGAGGATATTATATGATAAATTCTGTTGTTCTTGTAGGGAGAGTCGGTCAAGATCCGGAAATGAAATATTTTGAATCCGGTAAAGTTAAAACTGCTTTTTCTGTTGCCGTAAACAGATGGACCAAAGAAGGCGATAAAACTGACTGGTTTAACATAGAATTATGGGATAAAAGCGCTGAAATAGCCGGTGAATATGTTAAAAAAGGTCGTCTTGTTGCAATAGAAGGTCGTCTTGACGTAAGCGGATGGACAGATAACGAAGGAAACAAAAGAGAAAGATACTTTGTAAGAGGTACCAATCTGCGTCTTCTTGGTGGCAAGGGCGAATCATCCTTTGTGAATGAATAATTCTATTAAGGAGAAAATAATTGACTTTAAAAAGTAAAACTATCGGTATAATTGCCGATGATTTAACCGGTGCAAATGATACTGCTTTGCAATTTCACTTAAAAGGCTGTAATATCCAGATTTTGCTTGATTACACTATAGAACCTTCAGGAAAATCCAACACTCAGGCATGGTCTATAAGTACTGAAACAAGAAATAAACCTGCCAAAGAAGCTTGTGAAGTAGTTACTGATGCAACTCAAAAACTTATAAATAATTTTAATGCAGAATATATCTATAAAAAAATAGATTCAACATTAAGAGGTAATGTGGCAAAAGAAACTTTGGCTGTGTTAAACACAATGAAAGGCGATGCTGCTGTTATAGTTCCTGCTTTCCCCGCTGAAGGAAGAACAACCGTAGGAGGTTATCATCTTTTAAAAGGGGTTCCTCTTGAAAGAACTGAAGTTGCCAGAGATCCGCATTCTCCTATATTTCAGTCGCATATACCGACTCTTTTAAAACAACAGGCGGATAATGATGAAATCATCGGTCATATTCAGCTAATAACGGTTATGAAAGGTGCAGGTCCCGTGCTGTTAGAACTTAACAGGCTTGTCAAAGAAGGGAAAAAACTCATTGTTGTTGATGCCGTTTCTACAACAGATATGGAACAAATAGCCCTCGCTATTGAAAAATCAAACTATAACCTTCTTCCTTGCGGTTCTGCCGGTCTTGCACAAGTACTTACAAAATCATGGCTTCCCGATACAAAATACCAGCATATCCCTAAAGTCATTCCAAAGCTTCCTGTTCTTATTGTTTCAGGAAGTATGGCAAGTCTTTCCAAGACACAGATTAAAAAACTCGCGGAATCTGACGAGTTTGACTCTTATGTACTCGAGCTTTCGTTGGAAGACGTACTTTTAGAACCTTCTGAAGAGCTTGTAAAAAGAATTTTAGAGCATCTTGAAACAGAAAAAATCGTTGCAGTGCATATTAATGTTTCTGATGAAGATGAAGAAGAAAAACTTAAAGAATTGGGTATGGAAAAAGAAAAGATTTCCAGAATTATTACTGACTATCTGGCAAATTTAAGCAATAAAGTCATTAAAAAACAAAACCTTATCTTTCTTACCATTGGAGGAGAAACGTCATATAAGTGCTGCAATGCTATAGGAAGCAAGCAATTACAACTTATTGACGAAGTTGAACCTGCAATTCCTCTTTGTCTTGACCTGGATGCTCAATGGATTGTTACAAAATCAGGCAACTTTGGAATGCCAAACACGCTGGTAAGCATTCTTAAATACTTTAAGCAGCATCAGCCCTAGGTTTTCTTTTTTGTCATCTTGAGGAAATAATGGAACGCAGCAAAAAAATAGCAATAACAATAGGCGATGTGGGCGGGATTGGTCCTGAAATAATAATTAAGGCGCTTAATTCCCCGAATCTTTCTGTGAGTCCGGATGAAATTATACTTATAGGAAATACAAATTTACTTTTTAACACTGCCGCCGAATTGGGTTTTAATTTACCTGATGAAATTGAATTTTTTAATATTCCGCTTGATGTTTCAAAAATTATAATCGGAAAACCAACTGTAGAAGCAGGAGAACATTCTTTTCTTTCTCTTAAAACAGCGTGCGAACTTGCAAATAAAGAAAAGATTAAGGCTATAGTTACAGCTCCTTTATCAAAAGAGGCGATTAACAATGCCGGTTATCATTACACAGGTCAAACAGAAATTTTAGAAAAATTTTTAGGAACTGACCCGGATGCAAGCCCTGAAATGCTTTTTGTTGCAGAAAATTTAAGGGTAATGCTGCTTACACGACATATTAAGCTTGATGCTATTGCTTCTTCATTAACTACAAAAGGCATTATAAAATCAATTTTAGCTTTAAATAATTCTTTAATTAAAGATTTTAAATTAACTAACCCGAGAATTGCGATTTGCGGATTAAATCCTCATGCAGGCGAGAACGGTTTATTGGGAAATGAAGAAAATTGTTTAATTAAACCTGCACTAAATAATCTTAAAAACGAACATAAAATATCCATAGAAGGTTCTTTTCCGGCAGATACTTTATGGGCAAAAGCAGCAAATTCGTACCTGAGAGGGGAAGCTTTGCCTTATGATGCTTATATAGCTTGCTATCATGATCAAGGTTTGATTCCTGTTAAAATGCTTGCAATGGATAAAGCCGTAAATACCACGATAAACCTTACTGTACTGAGGACTTCTCCCAGTCATGGGACGGCATATGATATTGCAGGACAAAATAAGGCAAATTATCAAAGCATGCTGGAAGCAATTAATTTGGCAAACAGACTAAGTTTAAATACAAATAAAGCTTTTACAGTTAATAAAATAAGAGTATAATAAAATTCTTCGGAAAGATAAAACAGGAATAAATCTGTATTATGAGAATGGTAGACATTATAGCTATAAAAAAAAGCGGAAATGCTAATTCTCAAGAAGAAATAAATTTTATTACAAAAGGAATCCTTGATGGTACTGTTCCTGATTACCAGCTTTCTGCGTGGCTCATGGCTGTTTGCTTAAAAGGCATGAATTTCGATGAAAGCTATATGCTTACTCAAGCTATCGTAAATTCAGGAGATATCATTGATTTAAGTGATTTGGGAGATGTTATTGTTGACAAACACAGTACAGGTGGTGTCGGTGATAAAACAACTCTTATTTTAGCTGCACTTCTAGCAGCTGCCGGTATCCCCGTTGCTAAGATTTCCGGAAGAGGGCTTGGTTTTACAGGTGGCACTATTGATAAACTTGAATCAATAAAAGGGTTTAGAGCTTCGCTTTCTAACGAAGAATTTATAAATCAGGTAAAAAATGTCGGAGCTGCAATTGTTTCTCAGACTGCTAATCTCACTCCTGCTGACAAAAAAATCTATGAATTAAGGGATGTTACTTCTACCATTGACAGTATTCCTTTAATAGCAGCTTCTGTAGTATCTAAAAAGTTTGCTGCAGGCTCAAATATTATAGTTCTTGATGTAAAATGCGGAAGCGGCGCTTTTATGAAAACTCTTGAGGAAGCCGAAAAACTTTCCGTTACAATGACAGAAATAGGCAAAAGAGCGGAGAAACCTGTTATATGCGTAATTACATCAATGGAGCAGCCTCTTGGAAACACAGTAGGAAACGGTATTGAAGTTTACGAATCTGTTAAAACTCTTCAAAACAAAGGTCCTTCTGATTTAACCGAACTTTGCTTATATCTTGGAGCCATTAGTCTTATCAAAGCAGGCAAAGTTAAAACTATAGAAGAAGGAAAAGAATTATTAGCCCAAAAACTTAAAGATGGCAGTGCTTTTGAAAAATTCAAACAAATTATTAAAGCTCAAAATGGAGATGTTTCATATTTGGAAGATCCTGATATTTTAATCAGAACAAAGTTTGAATATGAGCTTGTTTCTGAGTCTTCAGGATATATAAACAGACTTGATGCGCTTACCGTAGCAAAAGCCAGCAAAGCTCTTGGAACAGGAAGAGAAAAGAAAGAAGATCCCATAGATTACACAGCGGGCGTACGTTTATACAAAAAAACAGGTGATCCGATAACTAAAGGTGAGCCTTTAGCTAAAATTTACGCAAATTCTGAAGAATCAGGTCAAAATGCAAAGGAACTTTTAAATCAGGCTTACGAAATTTCTTTTGAAAAGCCTCAAATACCGGATTTAATAATTAAAGTGATAGAGTGATTATCAAAAAGGAAAGACATTATGAGTTCTTTAAAGATAATAATTTCTCCTAAAAGCATCGCAGCTTTAATAGCGTTTACTCTTCTGGTTATTTTTATTTACCACACAAAAGATGTTATTTTGCTTTTATTTGCGTCTTTTGTAATTGCAAGCGCTCTTTATCCCACTGTTGACTGGATGAGCAAAAGAATGAAACGAGGCATTGCAGTTGGAATAATTTATCTTGTTGGACTAACGATTTTATCTATTCTTTCAGTACCGTTTTTTGCAATTTTAACGGATCAAACACAAGAATTCGTTAAAGATTTCCCTAAATATTGGACGCATGTTCAATTTTTAATTGATAAAGGAGAAGTTTTAATAGAAAGTACCGGCTATATTCCTGATTATTCGCAGGCATTTACAAATATAACTGCTTTTAGCAAAGATATAGTAAATCAATCAATAAGTCTTACAGTCAATATTTTTGCCGGAATTATAATGACATTTACACTTGCAGTACTGGTATTATTCCTTCTTCTTGATAAAGAAGAAATAAAAACGGGTGTTTTAAGGTTTTTCCCATTTAACTACAGAGAAAAAACCGAATTTATAATTGCTACAATTTCAAAAAAAGTTGGCGGTTATGTAAGAGGGGAGCTTTTGCTTATGTTGGCTGTCGGTGTACTTTCATCTCTTAGTTTGGCGATTGTGGGTATCAAATTTGCCTTTTTATTAGGTTTAATAGCGGGACTTCTGGAAATAGTACCGATTGTCGGACCCATAATAGCTACCCTTCCTGCAATTATAGTAGCTCTTGCTGATAATCCATGGCTCGCTTTATATGTAGTAGTTGCATATTTTGTAATACATCGTGTTGAAAATGTTTTATTAATGCCTTTAATTCTTGGTAAATTCCTTGAACTCCATCCTATAATTATAATTTCAGCTATTTTAATAGCGGGAAGCACGTTAGGTCTATTTGGAATAATTTTGTCACCGGCTCTCGCGGCTTCTATTTGTGTATTGGTTCAAGAGCTTTATTTAAAAAAAATTAATCTGATGGAAGCTTAAAAAAGAATCGGAACGACAGGATTTGAACCTGCGACCCCTACCACCCCAAAGTCGCTATATACTTGCTTTTGCTGCCATTTGGCTTGCTGTAATCTACAAATATCTTGAAATTCCATTTTTTTGTTGTTTTTATATAATTACCGCAAACTAAAGCAAAATTTATTCAATTAGACGGGATTTAGACGGCGGTTTTTTATAATTTTTTATGATTCATGAACTTAAGTAACGATTTTATCATAATATTTACTATTTTTTACAATTAACTCCTTAAATAAATATTATAATATATAGGTTATAATATTTATTGACATTAATAATCTATAGGTTATAATAAATAAAGAATAAAATAATGTATAGGTTATCATTATGGGCAACAGTAGTAAAATAGCAAGAAAACATCTTGATGCAAAGTTTTCAGAAATTAAAAATTTAAGCATTTTTGTACGTCCTCAAAAAGGATGGATAAGGGCTATTCGTAATGCACTAGGGATGACTACAGCTCAACTGGCAAAAAGATTGAATGTTGCTCAACCAAGAGTAATAGCAATTGAAAAAGATGAAGTTTTAGGAAATTTAAAACTTAATACTATAGAAAGTGTTGCAGAGGCATTAGGTTGTAGATTCGTATATGCACTCGTACCTGAACAAGATTTAGAATCAATGGTACATGAACAAGCTAAGAAAAAGGCAATGACATTATTAAATAAAGCAGAACACACTATGAGGCTCGAAAATCAAGCTTCAGTCAGTAATACACATAATGAAATTGAAACTCTTGTCCAAGAGCTACTCAGCGGCTCTACGGCAAGATTATGGGATGAAGAGTAATGGATAATTTATTTGAAGTTGATGAATCTTCAACGCCTTTAACGGAAGAAGAAAAAAATGAATTGATTCCTACATGGATTACATTAAGAAAAGAGCTTAATGAAATTGAACGTGCAGGGATATTAAATGCTGAAAAATGGGTTTTTAGCAGAAAACAAAAAAATATTTTAACAGAAGATTTTATTAAAAAACTTCATAAAAAAATGTTCGGAGATGTTTGGAGTTGGGCAGGAAGATTTCGAACAACGGAAAGAAACATAGGAGTTCCTGCTTGGCAAATAGTAAATGATCTTAGAAATCTCCTCGAAGATACAAAATGCTGGATTGAAAATGAAACTTATCCACCTGATGAAATAGGGGCAAGGTTTCATCACCGTTTAGTATGGATTCATCCTTTTCCAAATGGGAATGGCAGGCATTCAAGGTTAATGACAGATATTTTAATGAAAGACTTAGGGCAGCCTCGGTTTTCTTGGGGAGAAGGCAGTCTTCTTGAATCTTCAGAGTTAAGAAATAAATATATTCAAGCATTAAAAGCAGCTGACAACGGTCAGTTTAAATTACTATTAGATTTTGTCAGGATGAAGTCAAAATAAAAGAAAAGAGTTTTCCAAATTCTGTAATAACATTTTCTCTTCTTCTGATAACACAGGTTCATAGCTCTTGTCTGGAACCTAACCAATTACGTACGGAAATAAATTAAAAACTGTTTAAAAAATCACGCTTAAGGGTATAACTCAAGCATATTAATATCCTCATTGGGGTTAAATAAAATGAGCTTAAGGAAACAAATAAAAAAATTCTTTACTAGCCTTGAGAAATCTAAGAAAACTGAGAAATTAATGGAAGAAAGAATGAATTTAGAAGTTCTTCAGGCTATAAATGATTATGCTGAGTTACTTGATATGGCAAGAAATAACGTTGATATTAGCGTAAAAGATGTAATCTCCAGCTCTTTAATAATCGGATATCTTTTAAAAAGCCATATTGACCGCTATGAGCTTGAACAATGCCTGAAAATGAGTGCTTTTGACTTTTAGGTAAATAAAAAACTATTTTAAATTATTTAATGAAGAAAATGACTATTATGCTAAAAACAGAGATAAATACAGATGAAATAGCTCCCAGATATATTGGTTTGAGTCCTGTTTTTTTCATTCCTGACAAACTTGTTTCAAGTCCTAATCCGATCATAGCTGCGGTCATTAGATAATTATCAATATTTATTAAGCTTTTTGATATATTCTGCGGAATTATATTTAGCGAATTTATTATTATTACTCCCAAAAACATCAACACAAACCAAGGTATTGTTATATTTTTAAAGCTGAATTTATCTGAATTCTTTCTTTTAGATTCTCTTATGCTTAAAAGAATTGTAACAGGAACTATAAGCAATACTCTTGTAAGTTTAACCACAGTAGCAAAAGTTCCTGCCTGATTTGACGCAGCAAAACCTGCCGCTACAACTTGAGCAACTTCATGAATAGAACTTCCTGCCCATAACGAATAAAAAATTGTATTTATATGAAAAACGTGAAATAAAACCGGATAGAAAAGCATAAATACTGTTCCAAAAATTGTTACTATGCCGACAGCAAATGCAACATCTTCTTCATTTTCTGACTTAGTAACAGCGTTTACTGCAACTATTGCAGAAGCTCCGCAAATTGAAGTACCTGCACCGATTAGAATTGATAAACTGCGAGATATATTAAGTTTTTTACCGAGATACCTTGTAAAAATCAAAGTAGCTGAAGTGATTATAAGAATAATTATTGCGGCTTTAAAGCCGAGTTTAGAAACTTCTAAAAGGCTTAGTTTAAAACCCAACAGGATTATCGCAAGTCTTAATACTTTTTTAGAGCAGAGTTTAATGCCTTCGTTCATAATCTCTTTTGTGCCGATAGTATTTTTTATCAGCATTCCGAGAAGTATTGCAATAATAATCGCACTCAGGCTTAAACTTTTAACTAACGGAATATTTTGAATATAAACAGCCAAAGTTGTAAGTACAGCTACAAGAATTAAACCGCTTAAATATTTCTTAATCTCAAACATTAATTTCTTCTTTTGAGTAGATATTTACAAGATTTTCAAGAATTTGTGCAGATTCTTCAACTATAGAAACACAGTTTTTTCTGCGTTCAGTGGGATTATTTTTGTACGGAGCACTTAAAGAAGTACAGCAAGTTACTTTTCTTTTTTCTTTAAACTTTTTTATAAAATCACTCGCAACAGTTCTGTTTAAATTAGTATTTCCTGTGGAATTTTTGCCAAATACACAGCCAAGCACTATTTGTGCCCCTGCAACGGCACCGCAAACACAACCGCTCGACATTCCCCCTGAAAACATTGAAGCAATTTTATGGATTTCTTCTATATTGTCAGATTTATAAATACCACAGTCGTGTGCTGCTTTAATAACAGCCTCTGAACAAGAACTGCCCTTTTCATAATGTTCTTTTGCAAGTTGTGTAAATTTACTCATGTTTATTTCCTCTTTTATCTTAATTTTGTATTCCTGACTTAAATCCTAATTTAACAAGCAAGTTTGCCATAATACAGAAACCTGTAAAAGCAAATATTATAAGATTAAGTCCGACTAATGCAGTTAAAATAAGCCAATATGGACTTACAAAGTATGAAAGAACAGCACTTATTATTGTGATAGTTCCTGCAATAAGCCAAATAACTCTTTCTAAATACCATTTATCTGTTTTTGCAAAATACATAATTATTCTCCTTTATTTCTGAAAAATTCGTAATATAAAATCGGAACGATAATCAAGGTTAGAATCGTAGCAACTACCGCACCGAACATCATAGCAATTGCAAGCCCCTGAAATATCGGGTCGAGTACCATTACAAACGAACCGACAACTACAGCTAAAGCCGTTAAAACAATAGGTCTGAATCTTACAGCACCTGCTTTTATTACCGCATCTTTTAAGCTGCTTCCCGCCTCCTGTTCAAGTTGAATGAAATCAACCAACAAGATTGAATTCCTGACTATTATTCCCGAAAGCGCTATAAATCCAATCATTGAAGTTGCGGTAAAAAACGCTCCGAATATCCAATGCCCAGGTAAAATTCCGACTAAAGTCAACGGAATCGGTGCCATGATGATTAATGGGGTTATAAAATTCTTAAACCAAGCAACTACCAGCACATAAATCAGTACTAAAACCGCTGCAAATGCAATTCCCATATCTCTGAAAACTTCAATAGTAATATGCCATTCGCCGTCCCACTTCATGGAATATTTATTTTCTAACCAAGGTTGAACTATATTGTACTGCTTAAGTTTGTAACCTTCGGCAAGGTTGAGTTTTTCAACTTTCTTCTGCATATCTAATATTGCATAGACAGGGCTTTCGTATTCTTGCGCAACATCACCTATTACATAAGTGACTCTCTTGAGGTTTTTATGATAAATTGTTTTGTCTTCTATGCCCTGCTTCTGTTTTACAAGCTCAGACAACTGTACAAACCCGCCTGATGAAGTCGGAACACTTACGGAATTTAAAGATTGAATGTCCGCTCTTTGAGATTGAGGCATTCTGACTAATATCTCGACAGGCTCTTTTTCGTTATTAAGGTGCAATAATCCTGCCGAAGTTCCGCCAAGCGCTGTTTGTAGACTTTGAGCAATTACTTCTGAACTTATTCCGTTTAAAGCCGCTTTTTCTTTGTCGACTTCAAAAGTTATCTTTGATTGGTCATCTTCAACATACCAGTCAACATCAACAACGCCTTTGGTATTATTGAAAATATTTTTGATTTGCTTTGCAATTTCAACCTGTCTTTTTTCATTAGGTCCGTAAACTTCTGCAACAAGGGTGCTGAGAACAGGAGGACCGGGTGGAATTTCTGCAAGTTTTATTTTAGCTCCGTATTTATCGCCGATTTTCTTTAATTCAGGTCGGAGTCTTTTTGCTATTGCATGACTTTGCGATTTTCTCTTATCTTTTGGAAGAAAATTAATCTGAATATCGGCTACATTGCTTTCTTGTCTAAGAAAATAATGTCTTACAAGTCCGTTAAAATTATACGGAGCTGAAGTTCCGACATAGCTTTGATAATTTACAACTTCAGGAACTGTCTGAATATACTTGCCGAGTTCCTGAGTAACCATAGCCGTCTGTTCAAGTGTCGTTCCCGCCGGCATATCAATTATCAACTGAAGTTCGCTTTTGTTATCAAACGGCAGCATCTTAAATTGTACGGCTTTCAGCGGAATTAATAGCATCGAAACAACTAGCAACCCGAGAATTACAGCAATAGCTTTCAGGCGTTTATTTCTGTTTTCAATTAATGAAGTTATGATTTTTTTATAATAATCAATAAATTTGCTGTCTTCTTCTTCATCGTGACCTGTTGATTTTACATTTTTCAAAACTATAAAACTGAGCCACGGACTGACTATAAAAGCTACAAGCAATGAAAACACCATAGCAGCAGAAGCACCGACAGGAATCGGGCGCATATAAGGACCCATAAGACCCGATACAAATGCCATAGGTAAAAGCGAAGCAACTACTGTAAATGTTGCAAGAATAGTAGGGTTTCCTACTTCGTCAACAGCTTTTATCGCAGTTTTCAGACTGGCTCCTTCTATTTTGAAGTGCCTGTGAATATTCTCTACGACCACTATTGCATCATCTACAAGAATCCCTATCGAGAATATAAGGGCAAAAAGTGTCACCCTGTTTAAAGTATAGCCGAGCAGATAACTTATTAACAAAGTCAGTGCAAGAGTTACAGGAACTGCGACCGCTACGACAACCGCTTCTCTTTTGCCTAAAAATAAAGCAATGAGTATAATTACAGAAATCGTAGCAATCATCATATGCTCAAGAAGTTCATCAGACTTGTCTTTTGCAGTTTCTCCGTAATTTCTGGTTACTGTGACATTTACATCGTGAGGGATAAGTTCGCCTTTTAAAGCTTCGACTTTTTTAATAGCATCTTCGGCTATAACAGTTGCATTAGCTCCTTTTTTCTTTGACAAAGAAATTGTCACAGCTTCATTAGAGCCTGTTTTTTTATCCCAATTAAAAACATAGTTAGAAGGTTCTTCCGCTGTATCCTGAATATCCGCAACATCTTTGAGATAAACAGGTGCTCCGTTAGAAGTATTTACGACAAGATTACCTATTTCGTCAGAATTATTTAAGAATCCGCCTGTCTGAACGGTAAATTCATTATTGTTTGAAGAAAATTTTCCAGAATCTGCAATAAAATTTGACTTCTGAATGGCTTGGGTTATTTGAAACGGACTTAAGTTATATCCTCTGAGTTTTACGGGGTCAAAAGTTACTTTTACCTGTCTTTTCTGCCCGCCTATTATATTAACTTCGGAAACATCATTACCTTTTTTGAGTTCATCACCGACTTCTCCTGCTATTCTTCTTAATTCGTATCCTGAATAGTTTTTATCGGTGCTTGATAAAGTCATAGAAAGAATCGGAACATCGTCAATCGACCGAACTTTAACCAACGGCTGCGATACTCCCTGCGGAATTTTGTCATAATTCGACATTAATTTGTTATAAAGCTTAACTATACTCTTTTCTTGGTCTTGTCCAACATAAAACCTGACTATAGTTAAATTCATGCCTGGTTTGACGATAGAATAAACATATTCAACGCCTTTTATTTCCCATAAAAGTTTTTCCATAGGCTTTGTAACACGTGATTCCACTTCATGAGCAGAAAGCCCCGGAGCTTGCACAAAAACATCTGCCATAGGAACAATAATTTGCGGTTCTTCTTCTCTCGGAGTAACCGCCACCGCGAATATTCCCAGAATTATAGAAGCTAAAATTATAAGCGGAGTAAGTTTTGATTGTATAAAAGCTTTAGCAATTCTGCCTGATATTCCGAGATTCATTTAACTTCTCCCCCGTCAACAGCTTTATCAACACCCTTTGTTATAACTTTATCGCCATTGTTTAAACCTGAAAGCACTTCAACATTATTGCCAAAAGTTTTTCCTGTTCTTATCAGTCTGTAAGAAATTATATTTTTCTCATCAACCGTATAAACTCCTGTCAATTGTCCTTTTTGGACAACTGAATTTTGAGGAACAGCTATAGCTTCTTTTTTAGCGGTGGGTATTTTAACTTTGACGTAACCGCCTGAATTTAAACCTAAAAAAGCAATTTTAACCTTGAAAGTTCTTGTCATCGGGTCTATTTTAGGAATTACAGAAGTTATTTTACTTTTAATTTCTTTGCCATCTGATTCAAGATAAACAGGTGTGCCGATTTTGATTTTATCAATCATACTTTCGTTAATATCTGCAACAAGTTCAAGGTTTGAAGTGGTTTCGATAGTTAATAGAGGCTGTCCCGAAACTGCCATACTTCCTAAATCAATATTTTTCTCAACAACTATGCCCGACACAGGTGCAGTTACTCTTGAATAACTCTGATAAACGCCGACTTCTCCCAGACCTGCTTTAGCTCTTTTTACTCCCTGCATTGCCTTTTGGTATTCCAAATCAGCAACTTGTTTTTGGGTGGAAATCTGGTCAAATTCCTGTTTGGTGAGGACATTTTCTTTATATAAATTTTCATATCGCTGATAGGTTTTATTTGTTAGTTTTCTGTTTTGGTCAGCTTCTTCTGTTCCTTTCAATGCTTCATTAACTCCTGCCTGAGCACCAATAGCTTTTTGAACGGTATCTCTGCTGTCTATAGTTAATAAAAGCTGCCCTGCTCTTACCTTATCGCCCTCCTTCACTCTTAAAGAAGTCACCCGCCCCATTATCATGCTTGAAACAACACTTGAAATCTTAGATTTGACAGTTGCAGAAGTTTCATAAAAATCATCAACAGCTGTTTTATTTATGGCTTTGACTTCAATGCCTGAAATTTGAGGTTTATCTGAGGCTTGTTCCTTTTTAGACGTACAACCTGCTGTTAATGCAGACAATATTATCAATGAAAGTATTATTTTTTTCATAATTGTTTTCCTTTCTACTCAATCCCCAAGTCTTTGAACAAAATACCGCTTTCAAAACTAAGACTCAGTAATGCAACTTTATAATCGTTAGTAGTTTTAACCACATCCGCTCTTGCTTTATCAAGATTAATCTGAGCATCAAGCAGGTCAACCATAGGTGATAAAGAGTTTTCCCATCTCTTTAAAACAAGCCTTTTACCTTCTTCAGCGGTTTTTAAAGCAGAAGTTGAGAGTTCAAGATTTTTCTGAACTTCTTCTATGTTTTGACAGGATTCAAAAATCTTGTATGCTATTTGATTCTTAAACCCTTCAAGATAGTCCTGTGCTTCTAAAACCATGTCTTTTGCCTGTAATTTTTTGTTTTTTGTCTTTAATCCGTCAAAAACTTCCCATTTAACAGCAGCACCTGCAATAAAGTTATGTCCTTCCGCTGCAAAAGGCGCTCTGTTATCATAAAGCTGATACGAACCGAAGCTTGATACACTCGGGTAATAATCAGATTCTGCATATTTAACATTGTTGTTGGCATTTTCAACTTTTGCTTCGAGGGATTTTACGTCATTTCGAGAAGCAATAGCTGTATCTGCATAATCGATATTTTTTATACAGAGCTGAGGAGTTACGGAATTTATCTCCACAGAAGTACGTATTCCGAGAAGCAATCCCAATGCTCTTTTGGCAAGACTTAAATTCTTATTGGCTGAAACAAGCTTTTGTTCAGCCTCCGTTACTGCCGTAGAAGCTCTTAAAACATCAGAGTATAGCCCTAACCCTGTTTTAAATCTAACCTGCGCAATTCTTAAATGTTCTTTTGAATCAACAACTGCTTTTTGAGATACATTAATGTATTCTTGTGCCGTCATTGCCGATAAATAAGTTTTAGAAACATTAAAAGCAATTTCTTCCTGCTTTCTGAAAAAATCAAAAGTCTGAGCAGAGTATTCTTTTTTTGCCATATCCAACCCTACAAAAGATTTTCTGACATATATCGGTTGTTCCAGAGTTACGGCTGTAAGAAAATTGTTTATTGTATCAGGCTTATTAAACGACCCGGGTGCATTGGCTAAATCCCCGGAAGTAAACCTTCTCTGATTTATCCTGAGAGCAAAATCAACAGCAGGATTGTTTGTGCTTATAAAAATTTCATCAAATCTGACTTTCGGCATAAGGTCGCTTTTGGCGATGCCTATTTCTCTTTGTTGCGCCGATAAGGAATTTCTTAATGCTTTTAATTCATTGTTGTTTTGAAGGGCACAGTTAATAGCTTCTTTCATAGATAAAGCAGAAGAAGGTTTTATCTCCTGTTGTGCAAATACAGGATTTATAAGTAATAAAAATGTTAGAAATATTAATAATTTACGCATTTTCCAACTCCGAAACAATATTTTAGACTTCATGTATTGCTCGCATAGGGCAAAAGCTTATACATTTTTTACACTCAATACAGATTTCATTATTAATGACAGGAAGCTTATAATCTGTTTGAGAAATAGCATTCACAGGGCAAACTTTTATTGCGGGACATCTGTGATTTTGAGGGCACTTATTTTTGTCAATTGTTATCATTATTTTACCTCCAATGTTTCAAGCTCCAAGGCTTGTATCATTTTTTCAACAATTTTGTTAGTTACTTTATAGCAAATTTCATTTCCGTTTCTGTATCCTTCTATAATGTCAGCATTTTTTAAAATATTTATATGCTGAGATACATTAGGCTGAGGCATATTTAAATGAGTAACCATTTTTGTTACGTTGCATTCTTTTTTCTGTATAAGTCCGCAAACTATTCTCAGCCTTATCGGATGGGATAAAGCTTTAAATATTTCTGCCATTTCTTCGCATTTGTTTTTCATAATTTGTTTTATCCTATATATGTTTTTGTAAAATTGATTTAAGTTGAGTTTTTTGATGAAAACCTGACATTCTTTCAATAAGTTTTCCGTCTTTGAACAAAAGAAGGGCAGGAATTCCGCTTACATTAAATTCACCTGCCTTTAGCCGGTTTTCATCAACATTTATTTTTACAAATTTTACTTTTCCTTCTAATTCCTGTGATAAATCATCAATTACAGGAATCTGCATTTTACAAGGTCCGCACCACGGTGCCCAAAAATCAACCAATACAGGAAGCGTTGACCTTTTAACTTCATTATCAAAAACTACATCTGAAACTTCTAATGCTTTGCTCATAATTTTTTCTCCTTATCTATATAAAATAATAATTATATAAGAATATCTTTATATAATTATATTAATATATGTTTTTGGAAAAGTATAGTGTATTTAAGAAAATCTTAATAATTTGTATTTTTTTATAATTTTTCTCCTGTAAAAAAGTAGTGATAAGGTAAAATATTATGATTTTTAATGTTAGTAAATCCTGAAGCTTCAAGATGATTAAATACAATATTTTCTGATATACGAATTTTAGCAGGAGGTCCTTCCGGAGTTTCTTCTGGCTTCCAGTCAATTACAGCAATTTTTCCGCTATTCTTTAAAAGGCGATAAGATTCTAAGAGCATTGATTTAGGTTCTTCAAGTTCATGATACAAATTTATAAAATAAGCTAAGTCTGCTATGCCATCAGGAATTGGGATTAAATTTTCTTCGCATTTTGTTGGAATAATACTGCAATTCCCTTCATTAGAAAGGTTTTCTTTCATCCAGTTAATCATAATGTCTGCTGTATCACAGGCATATATTTTTCCTTGAGTCATTTTTTTACAGAACAGTGAAGCAAAAAATCCTGTACCTGCTCCTACATCAACTAAGGCTTCAGGATTCGACATGTTTAATGTTTCCCAGATTAAATCAGGATTCAGCGTTTTTGCCCTATCAGGATTGTTTAATTTTTCCAGTTTTTTAGGGTCAAATTTAATGGATTCAGTCATTTTTATTCTCTTTTAAGTACACTTCACAACTCTGACAAGACTTCTCGCAAGCTTTCTGTGCAAGTTCCCAGCATTTTTTTTCACGTTCTTTTAAAGCAGCACAATTTATTCTTACTTCAAGCGGACAATCTTTTAACTTCCAGCATGGCATAAATTCCAGTAATTTTTTGATTCCGGGAATACTTAGATTTTCTTCATGGATAAGTTTTCTTATACATTGAATCCACGCTATGTCATTTTGAGAAAACATTCTCTTCCCGCCTTGTCGAGAAGGTTTAATCAATCCTTCATCTTCATAAATCCGCAGGGTTCTAGGGTGGACATCCAGAATCTTAGAAGCTACACCCATAGGATATACAGGTAAATTTTCATCAACTTGCATTTTTCACCTAATTAAAGATATTTAACTCATTATCTAAAATTTTAATTGCACTTGACAATTCAAATTGTCAACTTATATTATAATAGTAACATTCAATAAGAGTTTACTATGAAAATAAGCAGCGGTAAATTTTTTAAATTTTAATGACCAAAAAACAGAAGGGGACTAAACTTATGAAAATTGCGATTCCGACAGAGAATGATAAATTATGTGCTCACTTTGGAAGCTGTAAGCTTTTTACATTTATTGAAGTTGATGAAACATCAAATAAAATAATCTCCAAAGAAACAAAAAAACCTGAAGGGCATTGTCATGAATACATGTCACCATGGGTATCGGAAAATGGAGCAACTATTGTTATAGCAGGAGGAATGGGAATTCCTGCACAGGAAATGCTTAAACAGCAAGGAATTAAAGTTATTGTTGGGGCTCCGATTGAAGAACCTGAAAAACTTGTTTTGGATTATTTGAATGGAGCTTTAAAAACAGTTTCTAATTCCTGTAGTTGCGGTTGCAGTCATTAAAACTTAAAGAGAAACAGTTCCAAGTTTTGTAAAATCAGGATAGCCTAAATTAGTTGAAATAATCAGTTATTTTATCTTTAATCTGATTTCGTACTTCTCTAAAAACCTTGCCTAGAAAAACAGGACAAGCTTCTTTAGCATTATCACAAACCGTTATTATTATGTCAAAAGTCTGATTTATAAATTCATTAACATGCTTAGATTTTTGTCCTGAAATATCAATGCCGATTTCTTTCATCACTTTTATTGCATTTTTATTGACAACAGATGGTTTTGTTCCTGCACTAAAAACTTCATATTTATCTTCATAATAATGAAGCAATAAACCTTGTGCTATCTGGGAACGACATAAATTTCCTGTGTCCTAATTGAGATAAAATATCAACTAAAAACTATTCTTAAGAACTAATCAGTAAACACTAATTAAATGGTATTCTAATTATTATATAATAGCTGGTTTTGCAGGAAAATATAAATGCTTAAGTTTTCAAAATATTTCATTATTTTATTTTTAATTTCTGCTATTTTGCCTTTGTTTTTAATGTTTTCCTGGCATCAATATCAAGAGAAACATTTAAAGAAAGATAAAGAACAGCGTATTTTTTCAATTGGCTTTAAGCAGTTGAATTTTACAAGTAAAAACTATTTAAAAGTAAGAGAGAATAATATTTTACGAGTTATAGAAAATACTCCGATAAAAGATATTTCTTTAAAACAATTAAAAAATATTTTAGAAGTAAAACAGGTAAGTTGGATAGCTGCTAATAAGGACTTTGTAGTCAAAAACTTAAATCAATATGAAAGAATAACTGCATATTATGATTTAACGGAAAATCAGGACAATAAAAAACCGGAATTGTCAGCTGTTTATATTGTCCCTTTTAAAAAAGTTGATATCAGCGGAATTAAGATTGTTTATAAAGTTGATATTAAAGAATTATTTCCGGCAGGTCCTTTCGATATGGAGTTGTATTCAGGAGATAAAATAAATAAAAATAATCTTTTGGAAACAGTAAAAGATCCGTTTTCACCGCCATTTCTATTAAAAGAAAATAAAAAAAGATTACCGGAAAATGAACTTACGGGAATTCCAAAAAATAAAAATATTCCGCATGATGTAATAAAATTAACTGATTATAGAGGTAAAACAATTGCTTCAATATTGTTAAAACGTCATAATCCGCCCCCCGGACCTTGGATTGCACCTGAAAAACTCGGAATGATAATTTTATTTACAGGCGCATTATTTAGTTTATTTATTGGCTTATATCTCAATAATAACTTTATAAAACCTTTGTTAACCCTGTCTAATGCTTTAAATAAATTACAACAGGGTGAATTATTGTCCCAATTAAATACAAATATCGCCCAAAAAGAATTACAACATGCGTTTGAAAGTTTTAATAAAGTCGTAACAGGATTAAAAGAGAAAGAAGAAATAAGAAACAGTTTTATATCAAACCTGACCCATGATCTTAGAACTCCTTTGATAGCTCAGGAAAAAACGCTTGAATTAATTTCAAAAGAATTTGAAGAATTAGGATTAAAAGACAGTTTTGAACTGGCGAAAAATCTTGAAAAAAATAACAGCCATATTTTGAGAATGGTAAACCTTATTCTTGAAGCATACCGCTTTGACTTAAAAGATTTAAAACTCACTATGACAAAGATAAATCTTTATGATGTGGTCGAAAATTGCTTTGAGCAACTACAAATTTTAGCTCAAGAGAAAAATATATGTTTAATAAATCAAATCCCGAATGATTTTCCCTTTATAGTTGCTGATCAAAATTCTTTAAACAGAATATTTTTAAACCTTGTATCAAATTCAATTGAAAATATCTCAGATGAAGGCAAAGTTTTGATATCTGTGGATTCTTATGAAAAATTCATTAATATTAATATTGAAGATAACGGGAACGGTATTTTGCAGGAAGACATTGAACATATATTTGATCGGTACTTTACAGGGAAAAGTTATGAAAGAAAAATAGGTTCGGGTCTGGGATTATTTGTATGTAAAGAGTTAATCCGGCTTCATAACGGAGAAATCTCCGTTCAAAGCGAAAAAGATAAATATACAAGATTTATAATAAAATTGCCTACTAAATTTGAAGAGAATTGGATATAAATAATTATGAAAATAAAAATACTTATCGCTGAAGATCATGAACTTACAAGACAAAGAATAGCTTTCGGATTAAAAAAATATTCGGAAATTGAAGTTTTGGCAGAAGCTGAAAATGGTAAGAAAATTATAGATTTAGCGATAAAATTAAATCCTGATTTAATTTTAATGGATATATCAATGCCTGTTTTGAACGGAATTGATGCCACAAAAGAAATTAAACAATATAATCCGAATATCAAAATTATTATGTTTACGTCTTATACCGAAAAAGAAAATGTATTGTCTGCCTTTAATTCAGGTGCTGATGCATATTGTATGAAAAATATTAAAATTGATGAGCTTATAAATATAATAAAAACTGTTAATGAAGGAACTATGTGGATTGATTCTTCTGTTGCTGCATATATTATGGAATATCTTCAGTCAAAAACAATTAGTAATCAAATACAAAAAGAAAATCAAGAAACTTATACTGATTTTGGATTAACTCCAAGAGAAAAAGACGTTTTGAGGCTTATTGCAGAAGGATTAAGTAATAAAGATATATCTGAACAGCTTTCATTATCTGTTTACACAGTCAAATATCATGTAAGCAATGTTATTCAAAAGCTATCCGTTGATGACAGAACACAAGCTGCACTCTTAGCTTTAAAAGAAAGAATTTTATAAAATACCTGTTCTTAAGAACTAAAACAAACCAGTTCTTAAGCCTGATGGCTAAAGGGTTGTAGTTTATATTTATACACAATATTTCTGTTTTTAAGAAATTAATTTCGGAATGTTAAAAATGTAAAGTTGAAAAGTAAATTGTCAATATATATGTGTGATAAGCGAACAAGTCTTTTTCTGTATTTCGGAATAACGTTTTTTGTTTTCAGACACTTAAAATTTTTTAAAAACATGTGTATTATAAAAATACAAATAAAATACTTAATATGAAAAACGACATAAAATAGTTTTTTAGTTTATCAGGAGATTAAGAAATGAAAAAAATTGTAATCGCAACCTTAGCTTTATCTGTTGCATTAATTTCATTTGCATCTATGAACTGTCAAAGAGCCGAAGCACAAGGACGAAACCCTCAAGGAGGAGGACAACCGCAATGGCAAGAACAAAGACAAAATAATCAAAATAATCGTCAAGAATTTCAACAAGAGCAAAAGCAAAACAGACAAGAATTCAACCAAGATCAAAAACAAGACAGACAAGAATTTCAACAAGAACAGAAGCAAGATTTTAGACAAGGACAAAATAATCAAAATAATCAACAAAATTACAGACCACAAGGCGGACCAAACGGCGGGCAACAAGGTCCACCTCCTCAAGGTCAAATGGGACAACAGGGTCAAATGAGACCACAAGGTCCACCACCGCAAAACAAAATGAGACAAAATAATGGCGAACAACAAGGACCACCGCCTCAAGGGCAAATGGGACAAAATAATCAACAAAATTTCAGACCACAAGGTGGACAAAATAGTAGACAACAAAGCAATCAAGGTTCTCAATCGCAAAGCGGATCAAATACAAATGGAGGAAAACCTGTAATCGGTCAAAATCTTCAAAGAAAACTAACTGAATTAGGTCTTCAATCATCAGGTGATAAAGCTACAGATATACAAAATATCAGAGCAGCTATGCAGGCTAAAAAAAACAATAACAATAGTTCCGGCTCCGAACAATAAATTGAAAAACAAGTGTTTAAAATGGCGAAACATATTCTGTTTCGTCATTTTAATAAATGAATGTTGAAAATTCACAGTTGAATTTAATTAGTCCTTCAGAACTAAAATAAAACTATTCTTAAGCCAGATAATTAAAAGATTTAAATCTTATATACTTAAAATATATTAAATCACTATTAGTTTTATTTAATTAGGAGAAGAATTATGAGCATCGAATCAGTAGGATCATCATCCGGCAGACCGCCGATTAACCCACAAATTTTGGCACAGCTACTTGCTCTTGGATTACAACCTCAAGGATCAATGCAAGCAGACTTGGCGGCTATTAAGGCAGCCCAAGCCACTCAAACTTCAATCCAAACCAATAATAATCAAAGTATTTTTGCTTCAACATTAAACGCACAAAGTTCTCAGCCTAAACAAGGTGGAGCAGCTTGGTCAAACATTATGGACGAGCTTGGCATCAAGGGTTCAGGTACTTCTGCGGGTGATGCTTCAAACATATTAGCCATTCTTGAAAAAAAATCGCCTGAAGAAGCTGCTGCAATAATAGCAAACTGTCAAGCAGCAGGGCTTTCTCTAAATGCTCCTCAATCAAATGGAGAATCTCAGAGTAAACCGGAAATAGGTAAAAATCTTTTAGCTAAACTTGCTGAATTAGGTCTTCAATCTTCAGGAAATAAAGCTACTGATGTAGCAAATATTCAAAAAGCACATCAAGGAGATAAACCTAAAGGCGGCGGAGCACCTTGGTCAAGCATTATGGATGAACTTGGCATTAAAGGTTCAGGTTCAGCAGAAGGAGACGCTACTAATATATCAGCTTTGATTGCAACTATGCAGCCTGATGAAGCAGCTTCAATTACCTCAAGATGTCAAGCTTTAGGACTTACTATAAGTACACCAACATAAAATTAACTATATTCAAACAAATACAAAAAAAGGGGAGAAGTAAATTCTATGAATTTTCTCCCTTTTTGTATGAAAAAATTATTATGAGGACTGTAAGATGATATCAGGAATTCAATTTAATCCGTATATAAATCAAAAACCGCCTATAGATCCACAAATTCTTATACAGCTTCAATCTCTCGGATTAAAACCAACCGGCTCAAGAGAAGGTGATTTGGCTGCAATTCAACAAGCCAAATCTGGCAATACTGACTCTGCAAACAACACAGATCAAGCTAATAAAGCATCTACACTAATGGCATCTCAAACACAACAGGGACATAAAGGCGGAGCTCCATGGTCAAGTATTATGGACGAGCTTGGTATTAAAGGTTCGGGTTCAGCAGCAGGTGATGCTGCCAATATATCAGCTATAATAGCAACTATGCAACCTAACGAAGCGTCTTCAATTGCATCAAGATGCCAAGCAGTCGGACTTTCTGTAAGTGTTCAAAATGCACAATCCATAGACCCATATGCCGGACAAAATCAGGTTGCAGAAATGAATAAATTTTTTCTTCTCAAATAGGCTTTCAAATAGCTTTTCTCTAAGTTAAAATTTAAGCTATTTCTCGAAAGGAGAGTTTTTTGAACAAAATTTTTATAAGATTATTGGCATTATTAATCTCATCAAATATTTTCATGTTCTGCTGTGACAATATAGCATATGGTGAAAATAACCGACCTCCAAAACAATCCGGAGGCTACTCTATGGAACAGGCGATGTCTGACAGGGCTCAACTTAGCACAATTGCTTTCAACGGGCTTGCCTTTATTACCGGCAGTGCAGGTGCAGACACATTTATGCCACCGGGTAAAGTTGCTGATTTTTTTGGTTTTCAATATATGCGTGATGTTGATACGGCAGGTTATGGGCATAACACTACTTTTCTTTCAAAAGCAGCAAATAATGTATTGAAAATTTTAACAAATGAGCAAAAAGCGAAATTGATCGCTCTTGCAAAAGAACAAGAACCTGTTTATGTTAATTTTGCATATAACCGTTTTCCGTTAATGACCGCTTTTCGTAGAAATTTAGAAGGTAATATCCCAACAGGTGCAACAGAGTTAAACTCTTATGCTGTTAAAACCTATACCGGAAATCTTTACACACTGGATGCACAGTTGACCTTTCGTCGTGCAGAGGTTGTAGGAAAAATTATTTCCTCATTTACACCGAAACAAAAGTCATATCTTGCAAAAATGAAATTTGATAATTCGGCAACGTGGTCAGATGTACCTGAAGACGAAAACCTTAAAAGAGGTTTAACCAATATGCAATTTGTAGCGGTAATGACTTATGCAAGTGAACTTTTTTCCTGGTATAAAGGTGGTATAAACGCTGATGCGTATTTCTGTCCCGAACGTCACGGCACATATTTTGGCGGTTTTTATATGAAAGATTATCCTGCCATGCACAATCCGAATTATTTTATTAGCACGTCCCTCACAGGGGATAGTGGTCAGGATTTTTTAAACATTCTAAATTCTACACAAAGACAACGCATTACAAGCATTATTAGTGAACAACGCAATGCAATGAAGGAAATTGCAAATATTCGTATTTCTGTAGCAACAGAACTTCGTAAAGCAATGAAAGGGCAAAAAATAAATAAAGAAAAAGTGTATTCCTTAATAAAACGTTATGGCGAACTGGATGGACAGATATCATGTCTTTATGCTTCTCGATTTGCAGAAGTTGATAAAACTCTCAGCCAACGGCAGCATGAAGACATGACCAATCTTCGCAATTTAACGGTTGTTCCTGAAGGTGCATATATGTTTTCAACACTTGTAGCCACACCGCAAGTACCAAATACCAACTTCTTCTTTGGAGTAGGCAAAGTCCCACAAAATGCAGGAAAAACACCAGCTTCTGCAAGTTTTTGGAATGCAAGAAACTACCGACCGCCAAGGGGATAACTTTACAAATTGCTTTTAATTTTATCCTGCTGATAATGCATCATTTTTTTCAATCCTTTTTTACAACAATTAATTGTATTAAATATTGTAATATAAAGATTCAATTTATAACGAAAATTCAGCAATAGTTTTGTCTTTCATATCATCGTTAATGCCGATATAGCGGAGGGTCACACTAGGCGCAGAATGGTTAAAAATATCCTGCAATAGTGCCACGTCTTTGAACTGTTGGTAGTGCCAGTACCCGAAAGTCTTTCTCAGAGTATGTGTGCCGATTTTGTCGCATAAACCTGTAGCCTTGACAGCATCATTAATAATTTTATACGCTTGCACTCTGGTAATCGGTCTGTTATTTCCTTTCCTGCTGGAAAACAAGAACTGTTCAGAGGTCATAGAAACGATGTAATTGTCGAAGCAGGTCTTAAGTGTAGGGGATATATAAAAACGTTTGTTTTTGCCCGTTTTAGTTTCCCTGAACTCAATATGGCTTTTATCCTTCACATCAGACACTCTTAGTTTTAGTAGGTCTGATATTCGCAAACCTGTATTGATTCCTGAAACAAACAACAAATAATCCCGATAACCGTTTTTTAAGAGAATATTTTTTACTTTTTCTATACAATTTTTATCTCGAAGAGGTTGTACAAATTCCATAGCTGAAAACTCCTATATGTTTTATTAAGTATTACTATTGGATACAATATGTAAGATATATCAAGTACTTGCTTTTTAAATTTTGCCTCTTGTTCTTATGTTGTCTACATTTTGACGATTTGAACGAAATTAACACAATCTACATTGTGTAAGATTCATTCATTTTTTAGCTCAGTTAATAAATGTTGTTTTTAAAGCCCTGATTTTTTAAATTACAAAGCCAAGTATGCAAAAAATCGTTAAGCTGTTTTTTATACAACAGGTTTATTTTATTCACTTCTGGATATACTTCGTGATAAACGCTAATATAATCATTTTGATATGTTAATGCTTCTGCTGTTTTATTTTTTGGGTTTATTCTAACAGTCATATCGGGATCTGCCATAAGATCCCCGTTTAATTTTCCGTAATGAGTCAGGGATAAAAATATAAATTCCGTGTTCTTTTCTAATAATTCAACTGAAAGATCCATATATCCTGAATTTTTTAGTTTTAAATTGTATCCCGCATTATGTTTTATAAATTCCGGCAGGTTTATAATTTCATTCAGTTTTTCATAAAGGTTTTCAAATTTATTTAAAGCTGCTTTATTGTTCATTTTTACCATCCTTTTCAATGTTTTTAGCTAACTCTTCTTCATACATAGCGTTATATATTATGTCTTCAAGTTCTTTTATCCGTTTGTCCTTTTCTTTGCAATGATTACACATTTTACTAACTCCTATGCTGAATATTCATTTTTGCTTTAGAGGGAGGAAGGGGACTAAGCCCCTGCCTTCAAGATTTTATCGGCTACTGATATTATCTTTTGTGCTGATTTTTCAGGAAATCCCTTTTCCTTATACCAAGATTGAATATAGCCACGACAGTAGCAAGAACCTTCCAATCCAAGCGATTCCAGTACTAGTAAGGCTGTAGCCTCTGCCTCAGCTTCTACAAGGTTTATGGGTAAGTCCTTATTGTCTGCCATTGCTTCTTTATCTGTATGACCTAGTAAAATATGTGCTATTTCATGAAATAGGGTTTTTGTCGGGAGTTGTGCAAGCGGATTTATTGCAATTTCATTGTTAAATGTGGCATATCCCTGACAATTCCCATTTATGGAACTAAAAGGAATTTCTTTTATTTTAAGTTCTTGCAATGCTTTTTCTTTGTTCCAGTTTTTAGGCATATCATCGGGTTTGAATTCTTCTCCAGCAGTTTGAGATAAAGCAAACCAGTATTTTTTAAATACAAAGTCTTTATAGTTGTATTTCTCAATCTTTCCTGATCCAAGCATTTTTTTTATTTGTTCTTTGGGTGTGCTATAAGGAATTTGTTTTTTACTGTCAGTAAACTTGTACCAAGTCTTTTGTACCGGCATACAGAGTTCAAGTGCCTTTTCACCTTTTTTGACTTGCCTGTTTATTTCTTTCCACTGGTTAAAAGTTTTAATAGGGGTTATGTCTTTTTTCATAGCGGATAACTGCCAACAGGCATAAATCCGATTCAACAGACTGAAGTTATGGAATGCCCGATAAGCTTCCATGAGTTTGCCCTCTTTCGTTACAGCATCCTTTAATAGGTCGCTGTAGTTAATTTGATTTTGTTCCAATGCGCATACTCCTTTTTTAACTAATTACAATGGGATAAAAATTTTCTATAGCCGAATGAATAAAAATTAAATATTTTTTGTTTTTGTATAATCTTGTATGCCAGTCTTTTTTTATTGCAAACTCGCTCCAGTCTCCGATATTTAAAAGTAAGTTAGCCCATTTACCGTGTTTACTAACTTCTTTAGCCGTTTTAAGCTGCTCATTTACAAAGGCAGCGGAAGAACTGACACAATTGGTATACAAGTGCTCAAGCCTATATTTCATTTTTATGCCTCTTAGTCGCTCGTAGTGCTACTTTTCCATGTGTATTTAAATTCTTTTTTACCTGTGTTATAGTTCCGCTGATATTTTTTCGGGGCGTATAAGCCGTATGGATTAGGGGGATAACCTTCTTTTTCTTGAATTTCTGCTATGTCATCAAGTTTTAAATCAAGGTCTGAGATTAATTCCCATAGATACCAGCCATAGCGGTAATGCCCTGTTCTTTTTCTGGTTAATTTTACTGTCATAGGCAAAAATCTCCATTACAAACCGCCCCACAATTATTGTGGTTTCGTTTCAAATTTTTAAATTAAAATATCTTAACAAGTGTAATTTTTATAAGTAACTTAATAGCTAATGTTTAATCATATGTTCTATTTAGCTTTATTCATATATTCATTATGACAGATTCAGCCCAGATTTGTACTGCTCTTAAGCATGAAAAGCCTTCGATAGAGCATACTCAAAAGGCTGGTCTTTATAAAACGCTTAAACAGTCTCATATTTTCCCGAAATTTTGAAACTTTTTCAATTATAAATATGACTTTAATCATACCTTGCTCAAAATTGCTATATGGGTATATTATATAAATTATCAGAGTTACTTAAACTTTTAATCTGTTCTGATTTTGCAACTATTCTAATAATAATTAATTAAGAGAAATTTTATGACAGAATTCCTTAACAAAACAAAAGAATATCTTGATAAATTAAATAATGAAGATTATACAGAAGATTTTACTGAAATTGAAAAAATATTTCTTCAAATTCAACATACTATTTCAACAACTTCTATCATAAATGAAAAAGTTAAAGAAAAAAGAGATTACTATATAAAATTAAATCAGGATGAAAAATTTATAAATATAATATACAAGCTGACTAATTTAATAATTAAAATGTCAACGATTAACGAGCCTTATAAGTTGGAGAATAAGGACAAAATAGACTCAAAATACAAAGATCAGTTTGATTTAATTACAAAATCAGAAGAAAATGAAATAAATATTGAGCATATAAAAAATAGTAAAACATTGAAAGATTTATGTGATGCTCACCGGCATATATGGGAAGACCCTATAAATTTTGATCCTAATAAACGGCTTTTGTCGCACTTATTTGATTGTATGTACTTAAATAATACTCCGTTTGAAAATGAAGATGTTTGTTCGTCAGATAATAAATTGTTCATTATTAATCATATAAAAGATTATCTTGAATATAGTTTTTTCCTAAGTTGGAAGGAAGTTAATGATTTTTTACTTAAAAATCAGGTAAAAGAAATTATAAAATTTTATCGTAGAGAATCAGAATTTTTAAAAAATGCAGAAAATAGAAATTTTATAAATCATAATAAAAAATCAATTTTCAAAGAATATTTACAAAATTATTATAATTATGTAAATGAACTAGAAACAGAGTTTTGTACTAAACCTACAAAGACATATGTTAATGATTTCGTGGAATTTTTTCAACCATTAACAGAAAAAGATGATCTTCGGAAGAGAGTACGAAGAGCAAAAACAGTTCTCAATGAACTCAAAAAGTTTTATATTAATGATGTAAAAATAAAAAGCAGTTTAACAATCTCTTCTGAAATTATAACAAGAGAGGTTATTCAAAAAGCCGAAACTTGTGGATATGTACTTTATGATGATGGGACATTAAAATATAAGGGGAAACCAGAAAAAATATCAGGGTATTTAATTCCTTTATTCAAAGTATGTATGGATAAAAATAATTGTACACTTTCTATCGACAAAATTATTGATTTTAGTACAATAAACGATGAATTGGATTATAAAACCGAGTCTAAAAACTTTGAGAAGGCTAAAAATAATGCGGCAAAAAAGATAAGTATATTAAGGAAAGCATTCAAAAGCCTTTCAGATAATCAAAAACATAATCCATTTAGACCAAGACGTGGTGAAAGTGCTTGGGAAATAAGTATAATTTGAGGAACTTATAGAAAGTTCCTCAACCGAATATTTGTAACATTTATTTACAAAAAGAGCCCTATTTAAATAATAATGGGTTCTTTTTGTATTTCAATTTTTTCCTTTTGTAAAAGTTTAAAGTTCCTCAAAGTTCCTTAAGGAACTTTGAGGAACTTCGTTTGCTATCCTGACTTTATGAATCGAACATTGAAAACTGAATAGATGAGCGGTTACCGCAAAAGTTGAACAAGGTAGCAATATGAAGCGTGGATTTTACAAACAAAGTTTAATCCAAAAAGTATTAAATAAAAATTACGGAGATTGTAAATATATGAATACTTCATAATCCCAAAAAATAAAAAATTAGCTTTACAACTTGTCGGAGATGTCCAATATATTGACCCTGCATTTGAGACACTTCCAACCAGAATTTAAAGAGTTTATTGATAAGTACACTGTAGCAGAAAAAGAAAAGGAGAATTAGAAAAGATGAAAAGAAATTATACAAAGAAAGACTCATTAGAAATAAGTTTTGATTATCTTGACAGTAATAAAGATGAAAACACTACGGAAAGATTATCTAAAAAATTAGAGTTTGCGACAAAATTACTTGATTTAATTGAAAAAAATAAACAATTTAATGAGGCTTTTGAAATTAAAAATACATTAAGAAATAAAATTGATTTTTTTAATGAACGCATTCTTTATTTCAATATGATGGACTACATCCACCCTGCATCATCAGAATATGACCCTAATTTTGTTGAAACAATATTGGAAATGTGTCCGGTGTCATTAGATAATTGTTCCACTTTAGTCGCTGCATTATTAGGTGATGAACTCACGTTAGAGCAAAAGAAACTGTTACCAAGAAGATAGAAAAGGAGAATTTAAAAATGGCAACTAAAAAAGACTTTCAAAAGAAAAAACAGAACAAAGTAAATGAAACCTTAAAAAACTATCAAGAGTTTATCAAAAACTTAACAGTTGAAGTAGATAAAGGAAAAATCAGAAAGGGAAACACAATGGACGTAAGAAAACACACTCTCAACATTGACACTAAAGTAGCAGCACCAAGATTGGCTATTTTAGGTCCTGAAGCGTATACAGGAGAGAGGTACGTTGAGCTTGACAGCAAAAAAGAATACTTTTTTCAATATATGAGCACGGAAATACTACCAATACCTACTGCAGGCCTTAAATTAATTTTTATGGAAAGTGAAAAAGAATATCACATTGAGCCAATCTTTAATTCTTTGCAAACATTGGACAAAATGGATATTAAATGGGCTGCATGGGGTGAAGCAGAAGAAATTACAGGCATATATAGCTTGTATATTATATACAGTGGGGATGTACGTGTATTAAAACGAGCATTGCACGAAGAAATTTTTCAAAATGAAGATCTTAAAAAGTTTTATCCTGAAATATTGTTTCAAAATGAAGAAAGGGAGGACTAATTATGGAAAAAAACTTAAAAAAACAAGGACTTCCTTTGGGTAGAATACCTAAAAATGGTATTTCAGATGAATTTGCTGAATATATAAACCCTGCATCTGAATACTTCAAGCCAAAACTAAAAGAGTTGATAGATAAATATACATATAAAGAAGAAAGGGAAATTAAAATGAATGAAGATCTAAAAAAAATTGATGAACTTAAAAGAGTTCAAAAATTTAATGAGAATCATTTGCATAACACAACACAAGACAACTTTATGAATTCAATGTGGGATAGCAATTTAAAAGATTTTCAAAAGGAAAAATTTGATTACTTCCTTAGAAATGAAGCAATTCATCGATTTATTGACGAATTATGCTACAAAAGCCTTGAACCTTTTGAATCTGAAGAAGCGGAATTACAAGCAAAAATAATAGCGGCAACCGAATACCCCAGCAAATTGGTCACAGATATTCGTAATCAATGGAAAGCCTCTAACAATGGGCATTATAATGAAAAATTAAAGTGGAACGTATGCAAATACTTTTTAAATGAGCATATATGCTATTTAAAACAACGTGAACAAAATATTTTGGCGTTTTATGACTATATTAAGTCTGACGAATGTCTATACAAAATTGAGTTTGCTAAAGTTAAAAATTCGGGTCCGTATGAAAGCTGCTTAGTATACGTTCCTATAAAAAAGTGCTATAGAACTTATATCGTAAATTATTCCGATATAGGTGAGCAAATATATCTCGCATAAGAAATAAAAATGCCGTCTATAACATTAATTTCTTTTACTTACATTTTTTGTAAGTAAAAGAAATTAAAAATAATTAAATTGTATTAAAAGAATGGTTAATTAATTTAAAGTTCAAATTTTTAAAATGAGGTATTTATTATGGATGAACAAGATTTTATTACAGTAAAGACTGTATCACAGTTAATTTGCAGCACACCCAATAGCATTTACGTTATGCTTCACAGGGGGGTATTCCCTGACGATTTATACTATAAGGTCGGCAAGCGCAAGATTTTATTTTCAAAATCAAAATTAATTGCTTGGATAACCGGGTAAGGTGTAAAAAATAAAGAAAGGACCGTATAGAAGTGGCTAGAGCTAAATTTAAACAACCGTGGTTTGCACACGATTATTATTCAAGAAATGATCCTAAACTACAGGAATTGATTTCCGAATTAGGATATAAAGGTTTAGGAATTTTTTGGTGCATAATTGAAATTTTATATGAGCAAGGAGGCTATCTCCCAAAAAATAAAATTAAAAGTACAGCATTTTCCTTAAAAATTAAACAGGATTTTTTAATTAAAGTTTTAGAAAACTATGAACTTTTTGAAAATGATGAAGATTTTTATTTTTCAAATGCTTGCTTAAATAGGTTAAAAGAGAAGGAAGAGATTTCCGCCATACGCTCTGAGAATGGAACTAAAGGGGGTAATGCCAAAGCAAATAAAAATGTAGCAAATGCTACAAATTTGCCGGAGCAAAATGAAGCTATTAGAGAAGAGGATATTACAGAACAGGACATTACAGGAGATAATATTATATTAGAGAAAAGTACAGGAGATAACATTGTTCCTTCGGAACAACTTGATTCTCTAAATTCGCCGGACTCTTCCTCTGATATAATATTAGCTCTTTCTTCTGAAAGTAACGATCTCTCTCCCTCTCCTCCTAAAACAGATTCTCTATCTCATATTTGTCCTACGGACAATAAAATAGATAATATAAACCCTGTTAAGAAAGAATATGGGTGTAATAATAATATCCTGTTAACAGATATAGAATATCAAGATTTCAATGAAATTGTTAAAAGTAAAAAAATGACAACCAATATAATCAATAGCCTATCTAAAAATATTTATGAAGAAAAATATAAACCACCTTATAATTTTCCTAAATTGTTAATGAGCTTTCTTTATAAAAAAATATTTTATATCCTGAATGATAATTCAATGATAGAACAGGACGGGGATAATATAGTATTACTATCTAAAAGAATTACACCTAAAAATTATACAAGTAATACTATATCCGCCAAAGATTTTAATGAAAATTATCTTTCTGACTATTTAGACGATTTAATAGATATTTTAAAAGAAGCAAATTTATATCCTCTGTAAAATAGAAATTTATAGCTGCCAATTGTTTTAATTTATTTTTTATAAAAATAATTGTATCCTTTTTCCAATTTTAATCCTCAATTAACTATATCTCACATCATCCTATCCCATTTAACAAAAGTAATCGCAAGTAAAATTGGATTTTTATTATAACTAGAAAGGGTTTTTGTTATGATAATTGAAAATGAGCAGTTTTTATCGGTAAAACAGTTTGCTGAAAAATTAAACGTATCTACAAGTTTGATTTACAAGTATATTAGGGCTGGCAAATTCCATAAGGATCTCTATATACGCTTCGGTAGAAAAATATTGTTCCGAACAAGTAAAATAGACAAATATTTATTTCCGCAAGAAAAGCCCCCTGAAGAGGAAATGCGGGAATTAACTTTGCAACTGCTTAAACATTTTAATCAAGAGTGTCAATAAGTACCTGTATTTTTTCCATTTTAATTAAAAAATCTTTAAAATACGGGGAAAATGACGGTTTGCTAGATGTGATTGTGGCAAATTCACGAAAACTTTTGATTTTAAAATATATTTCCGCATCCGGCAAAAAATTGTCATTTTTTTAATTTAATACTTGTTAATAAGAGAAGCCCCTAACCTCTAAACATTATCAACCAACTTATTCTCGGAAAATTAAATTTTTATTTAGTTCCGTAAGGAAAGTTGATAGATAAAATTTTGGAGATTTAGGAATGACTATTATTAATGAAGTTATGATGGGGGATAGTTTAAATGTTTTGAGAAAAATTCCTGATAGTTATGTAGATTGTGTTGTAACCTCACCACCATACTGGGGATTAAGAGATTACAGCACTAATCCTGTATTATGGAATGACGGTTGGGCAGGAGAATTAGGACAGGAACCTGATTTTAACCAATATGTTTCACATCTATGTGATATTTTCGATGAAGCTAAAAGAGTATTGAAAGATACAGGAACTTGCTGGGTGAATCTGGGCGATACTTATGGTGGAAGCGGCATGGGTATAACCAGCACAGGTCATTGTAAAGGAAAAAATTCTATTTTACCTGATGATTTGAGTTACCTTCCTAAAAAAGCACCTCAAAAAGGTATATATGATAAGAGTTTACTTATGATTCCATTCAGGTTTGCTATTGAAATGGTAAATAGGGGGTGGATATTAAGAAATGTCATAATATGGCAGAAACCTAACTGTATGCCGCAAAGTGTTAAAGACAGATTCACCGTTGATTTTGAATATTTATTTTTCTTTAGCAAGAATAAAAAATACTACTTTGAGCAACAGCTTGAACCGTTCAAGGAATCTACAATAAAACGTTGCAAAAGCGGATGTAATGAAAACAAAGGCGCTAATTATCAGGGCTTGAATAAAAAAAACTATGAAAAAATACAAGAAAAGATTTTAACAGGGAAGCTGGAAGGAAGAAATATGCGTAGTGTTTGGGATATACCTACAACAAACTTTAGCGGAACTCATTTTGCAACATATCCCCCAAAATTAATAGAAATACCTATAAAGTCTGGCTGTCCTGAAAATGGTATTGTACTTGATCCTTTTATGGGAAGCGGAACCACCGGACTTGTTGCAAAACAGCTTAACCTTAACTGGCTTGGAATTGAACTAAATCCTGAATACGCCGAAATGGCAGAGAAAAGAATTAAAGCAGTATAACTATACCTTATAATATTAAACCTTCTCTTTATACCTATCACAAAGTTGTGATAGGTTTTTTTTGATCAAAATCTTCAAAACAACACTTTAGGCATTTTAAGGCAAGTTTTGAAATACGGACACAGTTTCCATCATCCCATTAGTATATCTTTTGCTGTAGGCTGTCTGGGCATGTGGAAAATTAACAGATTTTATTTATCTTTTTATTGCTCCGGTGAAAATAGAACAAAAATTATATTTTAAATTATGGATGTTTGGGAAATAAAACAAAAAATTGATACCGATAAAAAAATAAAAAGAATTATACAGAAACATCCTGAGATGTTAGTAAAAATAGAGATACGGGGACAAAAAAATGACTATTAACAATTTTGCTCTAAGTTTAGAGTTGCTTTCAGTGGAGCAGGTAGCGGAATTTTTACAAATTTCTGAGAAAACTATTTATTCATATACTTGCAACTCAGGTAAAAATGGTGGCAGCAAAAGAAAAAGATTTCCAAAAGAAGTTTACATAAAACTGGGCAGAAAGATCCTATTTGTCAAGAGTAAATTATTTTTGTGGCTGGAAAATGGCGCGGAGTTTATTTAAGCGCCTTGAGTTGTTTTTGAATTTGTGGGAGATAGAGGTTAGAGGATGGTTTTATTATGAGTGTGTATCAAAGCAAAGCAGGAACTTGGTTCTATAAATTTATGATACGTGGAAAGACCTATCATAAAAGTATTCCAGAAGCGACTTGTATGAAAGATGCTGAAAAAGCACAAACTATTTTAAAAGCACAAATCTTACAAGGCAAATATGACCTTGCTGAAGGCAAAGGCGAAATGTTTTTTGATAATTTAATTACTGTGTTTGTTAAATACGGAGAAATTAACCGTATCGGTTGGCATAATGATAGATATACTGTTGAAGGAATCAAGAAGTTCTTTTCAGGAAAGAAATTAAAAGATATAACTCCTTTTATGATTGAAAAATATAGGCTTTATAGAAAAAATAAAGGCATTGCCAATGCTACAATTAATAGAAACGTTTCTATTATCTCAAAAATGTTTAATATAGCTATAGATAATGGCTGGACAAATGATAATCCCTGTTCTGCAAAGAAAGTAAAACCTTTGAGAGCGGATAATAAAGTTGAAAGGTTTTTATTCCCTGAAGAGGAAGAAGCTCTTATAAATAGCTGCATTAAGGAAGATGTTTATTTAAGATCTATAATTATCGTTCTTCTTCACACTGCTATGAGAAAAGGTGAGTGTTTATCGTTAAAATGGTCTGAAAATATTGACTTTAAGCAGAAGTCTATTACTTTATACAAGACTAAGAGCGGAAAAATGAGACGTATCCCTATGAGCAACACAGTTTATAATGAATTAATTGAACTTTATAACAATAAAAAGTCAGATTATGTCTTTACAAATCCTTTCACAAATAATAGATATGAGAACATTAAAAAGGGTTTTAAGCGTGTTTGCAAAAGAGCAAATATTGAAAATTTAACTCCTCATTGTTTAAGACACTCTGCCGCTACAAAAATGGTATTTGCAGGAATTGACCTTGCTGTAGTACAAGAAATTCTTGGACACGCTGATATTGCAACGACAATGCGATATTCACATCCTGTTCCTGAAAGAAAAGTTCAAGCAATTCAGGCATTGGATACTCTTTTAACAGGACAGAATAGTCATCTATGTGCTGTAAAATAAGAATATTGCAAAGTAAATATCTTTGAAAAATGCTCCGGTATCGGAGCATTTTTTGTTAGAGCTATATATATTTCTACCAAGTTTACAAATTAGACAACTAGACGGGATTTAGACGGGAGGTAAAATTAAAGAGGGTTCGATTCCTCGAAACCCTCTCTGTAAGCCTCGGAACGACAGGATTTGAACCTGCGACCCCTACCACCCCAAGTTCATTGGCATTTTAAAAAACTTGTAACTGCTAAATCTATAAAGCCAATAATAAAGAGTGTTTTCGATTCTCATTAATTTTCTATCAATTATTATTTTTAGTCAATGTTGCAATTTTGTTGCATCGAGTTTAAATTTCATAATTTTAAGGATTAATTTTTTAGTATTTTATATAAAAAACACCCTCATTTTTGAGAGTGCTTTTCAAATATTAATTCATAATTTTATTTATACGGCTTCTAAAATTTTTTCATCTTCTTTTGTAATTATACCGTCTAAAATTTCAATATATTTTTCTGCATCACTTGCTAAGGTGTGTGTATAAGTATCCATAGTGGTTTTAAATGATTTATGACCTAATTGCTCTTGAACAACACGCATTGAAGCTCTTTCAGAAATCATGATTGAAGCATAAGTATGTCTAAGGTCATGCCATCGAATATTCGGCAACTCTGCATTTTTTAAAATAGGTTTAAATATTCTTGCAGTAAGGTTTTTCTTGTCTATGTGATTCCCTTTTTTATTAGGGAAAACTAAATTATCATTTGAAGTTCTTAATTTCCATTCTTGTAAGACTTTCTTTAAGCCTTTGCACATAGTTATTTTTCTAACGGAACTTTCTGTTTTTGTTGTTGTTACAATTCCATCATAGACAGTTTTATTAATATTTATAATATTATTGGTAAAATCTACATCTTCCCAAGTTAAAGCCAGTAACTCGCCTTGTCTTATTCCTGTAAAAATGGCTGTCGATATTAATGTATATGCTTGCTGATTGGTGTTTTTAGAGCTTTCAAGTAAAATATTTATTTGTTCTTTTGATAAAATTTTCATTTCTTTTTTTACCTCTTTAAGTTTTTTAATACATCTTGCGGGATTATTCTGAATCATTTCCAATTCTTCAAGCTTATTAAAAAACACTTTTAAGACTTTCAATATTTCATTTATCCTAGAAATAGATGCTTCATGGTCTTTTCTGTCGGTTATAAAGCTATGAATTGTTGTTGGCTTAATATCATTAAGTTTTTTCCCTTTAAAAAATGGCAAAATATGCTGATTTATTACACTTTTATAAGTATCCGCTGTACTAAATTTACAATAATGATTTATGTGGGATTCAATAAAAATAGCCATAGCCGATTCAAAAAGTATTTTGTTATCTTTTATATAACTGCCTGTATTTAAAGAATGTTCAATTTTTGCTCTGTATGCCTCTGCCTCAACTTTAGTTTTAAAGCCTGACTTGCTTTCTCTGTTGCCTTCATTATCTATAAAGTCAACCATCCAACAAAAAGTCCTTTTGCCGTCTTTATTTATCCAATTTCTTTTTCTTATACTTGCCATGAACAACCTCTTTAGATTAAAGGGTACTGATATTATAATAACTCACTATCTGATTAATTGCAAGTACCCTTTTTTCTATAGCTCTTTAATTATGCAACTTTGCCTTGCTCTATAAATTTTACTAACTCGTTATAATCAAAACATAAATGTTTTTTGCTAAACTTTATGTGTGGAATTTTCTTTTGATGTACCCACGCATATAATGTTGAGTCTTTGATTTTTAACATTTCTGATGTTTCTTTTAAATTTAGTAACATATTTTTATATCTCTTTCTTTTTTAATCTGCCGACAATATTTATAAAAAGGTTATGGAGAATTTTAATTTTAAAGAGCGTTTGAGTACCTCAATGTAAAAACTACACAACCTTTCTTTAATCTCTCTTAATAAGCCTTCTTTTCGCATTAGATTTGATTTATGAAGCTTATAATTTAACTGTTAATAATGATTTGGTTATATAAACTTATGAAATATATAAAATCAATACTCATGCTACTTCCGCAAGTTGTTTTTGCTTATCTGAAAACAATTTACAATAAATTTCTTCATATAAACTGGCTATTGTAGGAAGATTATTTGTTTTATTCTGTCTGTATAAACTTTTATATCTTTTAATTTTCTTCATTTCATTGTTTATATGCGTTTCACACATTCCAATGGTCATAAATATATCTTTTAAGTATTTATAATTTATTGTGTCTGCTGATAATAAGAGCATGATTGTTATAAGGGAATTTCTTTTCTGTTTTTCCTTTATTAATCTTGCAATTTCCACATCATTTAAAGAATTTAAACAGTGTCTATCGTCCTCTATCACTTCATGGAACAAATAATCTTTTAAGATTTCTTTTCTTTTTTCTTCAAGATTATCAAAAGATTGCATTGATAAAATATCAATAAGCTTTGAAATATCAAGCTTTTTCTTGATATATTTAGTGCTTCTAAAAGACAATTCAAACCTCATGATATTTTTATCTTCTAATTCGGGTAAAGGGTTTATTTTATTCTGCTTCATTTCTTCTTTCTTATCGTAAATTCTTATTGTGAAGTCATTTTTTGAAGCTCTTTTGCCTTTTGACATAAAATATATGCAACTATCTTCTTTTGTTGCTCTAATATCTCTAATCTTAGATATTCTTAGATTGTATTTTGGCTTTATAGAATCAAATAACGGAATATAAGACTTGAAAAAGTAATCTGCATATATGTTTGTGGTTAAATCAATCGCTGATATACTAAAGTTCAAAAGATTATCTTCTGTTTTAATATTGTAAATACTCACTAAATCCTCAAGAATCAAGTTTAAATTATGAATAACATCTTTAAATTCACTAAATGTAATGCCTTTAATATTCTCTTTAGATTGATACAAGAACTTATACGGGCATAAAGTTAGCCATAACTTATTGTGTTTAACAGAAATATTAAGGTTTAAGAAATTGTTATTGCCGTAATGCCTTAATTGTTCATTGATTCTATATAATGAAGGAAGGCAATCCCTTTCTATCGGAGAGAAAATAGATAATTTATCTATTATTAATTTATCTGACATATTTTAATTCCTTTTATTTGTATGTAATGACTTGCAGGGATTATGATATAGGTGTATTTTAATAAGCTTATGGGTATAATAAAATGTCTTATTATAAGAAAAGTTTTGTATAATCTTTGAAAGAGTTTTTTAAGCATTGTCATCCTCACTTTTTATTGTTTTAAATAAACTGGTTAAATTATAAATATTATTTCTACCGTTTGAATCTTTTGATATAAGCTTTCTATCGCACAAATCCTTGATAATTAAATTTACATACACATATGAACATCCAACAGTTCTAGCAATTTGTTCTTGAGTTAAATTAACAATATTGTTATTATCTGCTTCAAATACAAGACAAGTAAGGATTTTGTATTTTTTTAAGCCTTTAAATCCTTTAGTTGGTAGGTTTAATTTAAATAAAGTCTTTAATTTTTTATTCATTATTCTTTCTCCTGTAATAATTCTTGTAACAGTTCTTTGTAGTTATTTTCGAGTCTATAAGTATTACAAATACCCCATATTTTATTGACTGTAAGGACTTTGTAATCTTCTAATTCTTGAATACAAGCCCTGATTGTAAATCTGTCTAAGCCAGTATATCTTTTTATTGTGTTTTGACTTAAATTAACTATTTTATTGCCTGTATCAGCTTTGTTTTCTAGTATTTTTAGCACTTTAAGCGTTGAAGCATGTAGTATTGTCTTCATCTTTTTTATTCTCCATTTGTTTTTTTCTAATTTTATACAATCGAATTTTTCCCAAAGATAAAAATTATCTAGTCGGATAGGGATACTATTTTAGAATTAAGGCTTTTCGATAAAGAATGCAGATTATATAAAAATCTTTTTACACAATCGGCATTCTTTCTTGATGCCTATATTCTATTGGTTTTGAATAATTATTCACGGTTTGTTTATTCTCTTTTTGTTAAGCTTAACTTTTAAGTGTTTTTTTATTTGTTTTTTTACCACCTTTTCTATGTCTATAAATTACTTTACAAATTTTCTTTAATTTCTATATTACAATTATAACATATTTCACAATTCATACAAGGGCAAAATGCTTTTATAGACAAGGTTTTAGCCTATTTTGATTTTAAAATCAAAATATTTTTACGGCAAAATAAATTATCCCTTTCAGCACAATACTTTTAGGGTTTATGGCAGGTAATAGGTCTGGACAAGTAATAGAAAGCTGGTTTAATATCCCTAATGATGTTTAATATTGCGGAAAGAAAATATTAAAGCATTCTTTTTTTTATCTTTGGATATAAAGTTTTTACTTGAATATCATAATTGTTTTCTGATAAGAACATTGCCAAAGCTAATTTGTCAGCATCAAAATTATAAAAATATTGTTCTATTGAGTTATATTTTTTTAATTCATCAGATTTTCGGTGTTTTTCAAAATATTTAGTTAAAAGGTTAAATTCCTTATTATGTTTTTTAAAATTTTGGAAGTTATTGCCCTTTTTTTGTTCATTTATTAATTCGAAATATTTAAAAATTTCTTCTCGTTTATATTTATCACGTATTTCTTTTACTATGTTTGGTTTATTGCCCCCCACCCTTTTTTCTGAAAGATTAGCGAGTTTTTTATAAAACTTTTCTTTAATAGTTAATAGAGCCTTGAAAGTATTGTTTAATGGTGTTTTTTGTAGGTCTTTATCAAAAGTTTTGTATTTTTTGTATTTTTGAGGAACATTAAGAGAAATATTAAAGCTTTCGACAAAAGCAAAATTTAGTAAATAATTTGAGTTAGTACAAAATTGCTCTGAAAAATCATTTAACAAGTATGATATTGTATCAAATACTTTTTCTATTATATTTGATTCGCTTTCATCATATTTCCAAAATTTATAAGTTTCGTTATAATTTTTTGAAAAATTACTTATACTTAAATTAAAAATTTCTTGAGATATTACTTTTAAAGCTTTTAAAACTATAAGTTCTTTATTTTTTATGTCGTAGTTAAAAAGGTCTGTATTTTTATTTGTATCTATAAATATAAATTCGTCTTCGTCTTCATTTGTATTTTTATCTTCATCCAATATCTCTTTGAGAACCTCTGTATAAGTATATTTTTTTTGGTATAAGTTAATAGGCAACTCAATTTCTATAAAATTAATTATTTTATTTTCGGGTGAACTTGATGGAATTAATGGTAAAGAAGATTCATTTACGAAAAGTTTAAAGGGGTCTTCTAAACTTAAATCCTCCCATGAATACTGTTTCATTACATAAGTATGGAATAAATAATCTTCATCTGAAATTAATTTTTTTAATTTTGTTTTTTTGCGTTTAAATAATATGTATTGTTGGTAAAAATCTTTAATGGAATATTTCGTTTCTTCATTATTATAAAAAATTGTTTTATCAAATTCATTCAAAGATTCAAAATTAATTTTATTAAGGTCTTTACGGCAACAATTTTCGATTTTATCAAAATCAATTTCAACATAATATTTTTTTTTAAAATTCTCTTCACCTAAAAACAAATATTCAATCCATTTATCAATGAAATCATCTTCAAAAAGGTCTTTTATGTATATTGGTTTATTTAAATTTTCTGCCATAATTTTTTTAACCCTTTTATTATTCTATTTTGTTGAAAATGTCACAAAAGTTAAAGCATCAAAAACCATATTAAATTCTTTGAAATCTTCCTTATATGATTTAGGCATAGGCGAAAACGATGAAGTTCTATTAAATGCATCTAATATTGAATTATTAAACGCAATGCTTCCATTTGTTTCAGATATATTTGCCGATTCAATAATACCCTCTTTTGAAATTTTAACATTATAAGTGGATTTTTCTTTACTATCGAACGATGGCATTTGCCAATTAGCATAAACGGTCTTTTTTACATCTGCTAAATACAAACGGACACTAGGCAATTCAACATCTTTGTTATCTACACTACAAACTTTATAATAAAAATTATCAATTGTAGAATCAGGAGGAATCGGCTCAAATGAATCTGTTGCTACTTTTCTTTCAATCAAATTCCCCTTTAAATCATATGATACAGATTCTAATGTTTTAAAAAGTCTTTCATTACAATTCAATGAAACATATTCTTTTATAGAACTGATTTTTGTATTTTTACTTAAATCAACTTTGTACCAAAAATTACTTACATCGCCCTTTTTCTCTATGCTTGATTCATTAATATAAAAAGTTTTATCTTCTTTTGCTTTAATTTCCGTCCATTCAGCTGCAAAAGCGGCAAGAGAAAAAATAAATATTGATAATAATGTTGTTATTAATATTTTCATTTATAAAATTCCTTTCGAGATTCTAAATTGTCATTAAATTTATTTATATTAATGAAGTAAAAGTAATGGTATTAAGCCTAAGCCCTGATTAATGCCTTTATACAAATTTTCTTTTTGTTGTTGTTTTCTACTCACTTCTAATTGTGCTTGTTGCTGTTGTTGTAATCGTGCTTGTTCTGCCTGTTCTCGTTCTTTTTCTATACTTGCTTGTTTTTCATAAATAAAATTTGTTGCCTGTTCTTTAAATTTTGCATCGAGGTCTTTTATTTTATATTCCATTGAAAGTAAATCTGAACTGTTTAATTTACCGTTATCCGCTATGTATTTGTATAAATACATCGAATATCTATATTTATTTATTTCTTCGTAAAATTGAGCTAATGACTTACTTATAGAAATTAAAAAACTGTTATTATTATATTTTTCTTTTATTATTTCTGCTTCTTGTAATGCAATTCTTAAATTGTTTTCCGCCTCTTGCATATTACCCGCTTTATATGAATCAACAAATTTTAAATAAGCATCTTTACAGGGTTTTGTTATATTGCTGACATAATTATTAGCGATTTCTTCAATTGTATCTGGAACTGCTTTTTCAAATTTTATATTATTTTTATCAAAATATTGTTTTTCGGATGGGTTATTAGTTTTTATTATTCCTAAATAGGCAACTGTATTTGTTGTAATATCAGAAGCCATATAGGCTTTATATTCGGGCGATTTTATCCAATAATATATTATATTACCTTTAATTCTAATACTTTCATCATCAATCAATAGAGGTTTATTATTAAAAGTAAACTCAATCCAATTTGAAGCCTGTACCGATTGTCCTATAATAATTAAGCAAAAAATTAATATTATTTTTTTCATTTTATATTTCCTTTTGTTTCTTTATTCCCCTAATAATAAATCGTTTGTATTTACAGTATTTTTTGAATCATGATTATTGGTTTTATTAGATTTAATATTATTGACATTAATATAATTAGTCTTTTTGCTGACTTTAATAAGAGATTCATTTTTTTTAACAGGCTTTTTATTTATTTTATTGCTGATTATTGCAGTATTCTTTGAAGATTTAGATACTTTACTATTAGTTTCTTTAGATAACTGTTTTTCGTCTTGATTTTTATTAATAGTTATTGTTTTTGAAGTTTCTTTTTTGACAATTTTAATTTTTTCTTTTTCTGGAGTTTGATAAATAATTTTTCCTGTTTTGTCTATATATGCAAACTTTTTATCCTTCATTACGATTAAAGCTAAACCATTATAAAAATTATCTATTTGAATAAATTTCAATTTAATTACAATTTTCCCTGTTTTATTTATATACCCCCATTTATTACCTATTTTTATAGGGGCAAAACCCTCTGAAAAATATCCTACTTCATCAAATTGAGGTTCTATAACGGATTTACCTTGTTTATTTATAAATCCCCATTTATTATTTAAGTTTACACCCGCCAATCCTTCAGAAAATCTAAAAGCACTTTTATATTTATCTTTAAAGAGTTGTTTTCCGTCTTTATCAATATAAAAATATTTGCCTGATTCTTTTACACTTGCTAATTCTTCAAAGAATGGAGAAACTTCATCAAATTTAGGCTTTATAATAACCGTTCCTTGTTTATTTATATACCCCCATTTATTACCTATTTTTATAGGGGCAAAACCCTCTGAAAAAGATAAAGCTTTGTCAAATTGGGGATTTATAATAAAATCCCCTTTTTTATCTATAAATCCATATTTATTTTCAAATTTAACTAATCCTAAATCCTCTGAAAAGCCTTCAGCTTTTTCAAACTGCGGTTCTATAATAAACTTACCTTGTTTATTTATATATCCCCATTTGTTAGTTGTTTTTACAGGAGCTAATTCATTGTCTTTATTAAAATAAGGATTTCCAAAAGCCAAAGCTTCTTGATAGATTGGTTTAATTAAAAAGTTTCCTTTTTTGTCTATATATGCCCATTTTCCGCCGTACAAAAACGTGTTTAAAATCCGATTTATTCTTGTAACATCATTTTTTGAAGTTTCTTCTACACAAATATTAACAACCTCATTTAACGATTTCATCTTAAATTTTGGTCTTATTTCATAAAAACATTTTAATATATATTTTTCATAATTTTTTGTTTGACCCCCAATATTTACCCTTGCTAAACCGTTTGCAAATCCCCTTGCTGTGGCAAATTGTGGTTTTATAACAATTTTTCCTGATTTATTAATATAACCCCATTTACCATTTTCTAAAATAGGGTAAAGTTCAACTTTATTTATATTTTCAACGTATTTATCATAACCAATATAACTTAAATAGCCTAAAGCTAATAACAGTAATATAAATAAGACAACTTTAACTGTTTTTTTAATTAAATTAATATTATTTGAGATAACAGACCGTAAAACATTTATTAAATCAATTTTATTTAAAATTTCTATTAATTTATTTCTTTTCAGAACAAGAAATATTATTAAACAAAGAACTAATACACCTAAAATAATTGCAATTACTATATTTATTGGTTTTATTATTTTAAATTCTGCTTGAATTTCATTAATATTGCCATATATTAAATTCCATTTAAGATTTTTTCCTTGATTTGTAACGTTACTCGCATTATTGCTATCAGATTTTACGGGTAAATTCAATATAAAACTAAAACTTGCTGATTGAGTTGCAGAATTTTCAATCTCATTAAAATAAGGATTATTTTCGTTAGAATCATTATTTTTGCTAGAAAGGTCAACTTTTATATCAATATCATATTTATCAGTAAAAAAACCTTTATTAACTGTTATAAATTTGTTGTTTTCTTTGATAAAACAATTAGGCAACCCATCAATATCAGTTTCATTTAAATTTTCAATATGTTTCTTTGCTTTTAAACCTACCATGCCATATTCATTGAGACTTGAAACACTATAACCACTTTTTTCCGCATTTGTTTTTACTTCATATAAAGCATTCCCAGCAAATCCCATCATTGCCTGATTAAACATTGGTTTGTATTCTACATCAGCACTTCCATCTTTGTTTATTGTTATTTGTGATTCAACATTTACACAACCACTTAATGTTATTACTGTTAAAAATGAAATGACAACTAATAAGGATTTAAATATTTTATGCATAATAAACAACTCTCACTATATTTTCTTAAATTTATTTATACAACTATAATATAAATATACATTCAATTAAAATGACAAATATTATTCTTCGTTATTCGGTCGACCGAACCATTGTAGCAAGAAAATTCATTATTATAAACACATCATAAATGCGGAATTAATAATGAATTTAAACGAAAAAATCGCTAATAGAATAATAGAACTAAGAACAAAGCAAGGTTTAACTCTTGAAAAATTAGCTTATTTTAGCGAAATTAGCAAAAGCACACTAAGCGAAATAGAAAGTGCTAAAAGTGAACTTAAAGTTGCTACTCTTTATAAAATAACTGAAGCACTAGAAATTTCTTTAGAAGATTTTTTCAAAGGCTTTTAAAACAAAAATCATGCCTGAAAACCCTCTGTTTAAAGGGTTTCCGCCTTATGTAAAAATAAAGAATACCCGTTTATCTTGAAGGGGCGGGGTATAGCCGATTATTTACAACCATTATCCTTTTCTTAAAGTAAATGCTAAAATGATTTTAAATATTAGGAGAATTAATTAATATGTCTCATCGTGGCGGAACAAGAGAAGGTTCAGGAAGACCCAAAACAGGAAAAACCACAACAAAAGCTACTATTTACATTAAAGATAGAGAGCTTTTAAATGGCTACGCTAAAGACCTTGATTTGTCCGTAAATGAATTAATTCATCAAGTCTTTCATGATGATGAATTAAAAAACATAATTGAACGAATAAAGCAGAAACAATCTGAAAATTAAGCAATTTATTTTGTTGCAATTTTGTTGCAACAATACATCAAAATATATAAAAATAATTTAAATTTATATAAATATATCAAAATTGATTTCAGGCATGAAAATTATCTTAAAATCTTTGCTATTGCTGAAATGCAGTTAAAAAAAGAATCGGAACGACAGGATTTGAACCTGCGACCCCTACCACCCCAAGGTAGTGCGCTACCAAGCTGCGCTACGTCCCGATTTTTTATAAAATTTTCAAACTTTTACTAATAGTATTCCGATGAAGAAGTTTTTTCAATCCTCAATCTTTTTTATTTCTCAAAAATTTCACAAGAAGTTTCGTAAGCACATTCGGCTTCTGATTCGCAGAAGGATCTAAAACAAGCTCCTTTTTCAATTCTTGCACCATTATACCAGTTCAAAACATCCATTTCCTTTTTGCAGGCAGGCTGAACCTTTGTGATAGTAAGTATACCTGCTCCTGTAATTACATTAATGCCCTTTCCTGTTTTGCCAACAATTTCCCCAAAGCTTCCTTCTGTATTTTTTTCCTCACAAAGCCGTGTTTCTGTAATTTTTATACAAGTCTTGTTTATGTATGTAAAACAAGACGGCCATGGCTTTAATCCCCTTACTTTATTGTGAATTTGAACTGCTGATTCACTCCAATTAATAATGCCATCATCTTTTATAACTTTTGGAGCATGTGTTGATTCTTCATCTTTTTGAGAAACTGTTTTGATTTTTTCATTATACAAACCTACAATGCTTTCATAAATCAACTCAGGACTTAACCTGGAAATTATTTCCGTTAATTCAACAGCATCCATATTTTCTGTGATTTCTATAACCTTTTGAAGCACGATAGGTCCAGTATCAACACCTATTTCTGTAAGCATTGTAGTTATTCCTGTATAGTTATCACCGTTTATAATAGGTGCTTGTATGGGGTTTGCACCTCTGTATTTAGGCAAAAGCGATGCATGCAGGTTAATTGTACCAAATTTCGGGATATCAAGAAGCTCTTGACTTAAAATCTGCCCGAAAGCAAAAGTTATAAAAAAGTCAGGCTCAAGTTCTTTAAGTGTTTTTATTAACTCTGCATCTTTTCTTATTGATGTTGGCTGATATACAGGAATATTCTTTTCGAGAGCAACAAGCTTTATAGGGGAAGAAGAAATACATTTTCCTCTTCCACAAGGTTTATCAGGTTGCGTAATTGCAGCAATAACTTCTATATCAGAGGTTTTTATCAAATATTTAAGAGATGGAACAGCTATTTGTGGGGTTCCAAAAAATATTATTTTCATTTTGCTCCACTACAATGAATTTTTATCACGTTAAATCAGGAACCGGAGTATTTTCGGCTTCATGTTTCTGAATTTTTTCTTCAAGTTCCTGTTCGTCAAGAAGTTTTTCCGCTTCTATCGAAGGAAGACCTTTTTCTTGAAGTATATTTTCTGTTTCAAACCTATTTCTGGTGTGATCTATAAAAAGATTTCCTTCGAGATGATCATTTTCATGCTGAATAGCCCTTGCTAAAAGAGAACCGCCTTTTGCTTCAACAGTAAATGGTCTTCCCTTTATATCCTTTGCCTTGATAACAATATTTTCGCAACGCCTAACATTTATATAAACCTCGGGAAAACTTAAACAACCTTCATAGCTGTTTACCGCTCCGTCTTTTTTAACAATTCTCGGATTTATAAAAACTTTTGGTCTTGGTATTTCTTCTTCTCCCGAATCATCAATCACAAAAATTTTGTAATTAAAACCCACCTGGGGCGCAGCAAGCCCTACACCGTTATTTGCATACATTGTGTCAAACATGTCATCTACAAGTTTTTGAATTTTTGCTGATATTTTAAGCACTTCTTTCGAAGGAGTTCTTAAAATATTATTCCCGTAAGTTATAACCTTGAGTACAGCCATTTTTACATTGAAACCTTATTTTTATACAAACTTTTTTAATTTACTTTCCTAACAATAAAATGATATCATAAAGTTCTTAGTTGTTTGGTAGTAGGTAGAGAATAAAAAAAGATTTTTTGATGAGCAGGGATATTAGTTTTATAAACACTGAAAAAATAACGGAAATAGTTTCAAAATTATGTAAACACGCCAATTTATATGTATCTCAGGATGTATATAAACAACTTTATAATGCTTATAAAAAAGAAAGTTTTACAGAATCAAAAAATGTTCTGTGGCAAATACTTGAAAACATGAAAATAGCTTCTGAAATTAAAAGACCTATTTGTCAGGATACCGGCTTTGTGGTTGTTTTTGCCGAAATTGGTCAAAATGTTCATCTGGATGGCGGCAATTTCGAAGATGCGATAAATCTCGGGATTGAAAAAGCTTACACAAAAAACAAATTCAGGTATTCTATAGTTCAAGACCCTGTCTTTGAAAGAACTAATACAAATACAAATGCTCCTGCCGTAATTCATACAAAAATAATTCCGGGAAATACCATTAAACTTTCACTGGTAATTAAGGGCTGCGGTAGTGAAAACATGGGTGTTATTAAAATGCTTAAACCTTTTGCCGGAGCCGATGAAATTATAAATTTTGCGGTGGAAGCCGTTAAAAATTCGGCCAGAAATACCTGTCCGCCTGTTAGACTGGGAATCGGAATAGGCGGAACTATGGATTATGCAACTTTTTTGTCTAAAAAAGCCCTTTTGCAACCTGTAAAATCAGAAGAAGAACTTGAGCTGTCAGATGATAAAGTTTCGCAGATGGAACTTAAAATTTTAAAAATGTCAAATGAGCTTAAAATAGGGGCAAGTGGATTTGGCGGAGATACAACAGTCTTTGGTGTAAACATCTTAAGCTATCCTACCCATATTGCAGCACTTCCGGTGGCTCTAAATTTTAGCTGTCATGCTTCGCGTTACGCTTTTGCCGAGGTTTTTGAGGATGAAGTTAAATATAAATTTCAGCCTGACTACGAATTTGGACAAACTTCCAATGTCGAAGAAAATATTAATAAAGTGCAGGTAGATGATTTTGAAGAAATAAAACTCTTAAAAGCAGGTGATAGGGTTTCTATAAACGGTTATATCTATACGGCAAGAGATGCGGCACATCAAAAAATGATTGAAACTATTAATAATGGTCAAGAATTGCCTTTTGATATAAAAAATAAAATAATTTATTATGTAGGCCCCTGCCCCCCGATAGAAAACGAAATTATAGGTCCGGCAGGCCCTACAACTGCTGCCAGAATGGATAAATACACTCCAGCTTTAATGGATAGAGGTCTTATAGGGTCAATCGGCAAGGGAAAAAGAAACGAAGAAGTGATTGAATCCATAAAGAAGAATAAAGGGGTTTATTTTATTACAACAGGTGGAACGGCCTGTCTTCTTGCAAGCAAAATTAAAGAAGCCGAAGTTATTGCCTACCCTGAACTTGGAGCAGAGGCTATTTATAAGCTTAAAATAGAAAATTTTCCTGTAACTGTAGCCATAGACAGTGATGGAAATAATATTTTTAAGTTGTAATAACAATTTTTTTAATATTCCTGTTTTTAAATATATATAAGAAAACATGGAATAAAAAACTATGTCTGTAAATCCTAATTCTTTAAATAAAAATATACTTGCACAAAGTTCTTTAAATAAGCCTGTAAATTTGCAGAAATCCACGCCTGTTGAAACTCAAATAAAAGACACTGTAAGTTTTTCTAAGAATAAACCCGTTGAGGAAAAACCCGAAAAAGCCTATAACAAGTTACTTGCTATAGGAGCAGGAGCTTTAGCTTTAATAAGCGGGGTTATTTATTTTTACAAAAACCATAGAACTTCAAAAGCTGCTAACAAAGAAATAAAACAGGTTGTAAAAGAAATTAAACCGATTGTTCAGGAAAGTCAAGAAAGTCCTTCAAGAATTAAGTCTGCTGAAGAAAGAGAAATTAACTCTATTAAAGCTAATTTACAAAATACCGAAGATAGAATAAAAAATGGGCAAGAGGCGAGAAATTTACTACTTGCCGAAGCCAAAAAATATATAAATCAAGACGTAAGAGATTTTTATAATAATTTACGCAAAATAACTCTTGAAGAAATTAAATATGAAAAAAGACCTCTTGAAAGTGGTTCTCCTGAAGCTGATCAATTCTATTCCAAACAATTAAAATGTATGTATCTTTTGGGATTATCAAATGAGTTGCAAATTTGTAAAGGTGGAAATGCTGAATTTGCCCGCAGCGCTGCAACAAAGATCAAAACTTTATTTGGTACTGAACCTGACGAATTAATTAATAAAATGAAAAAATCTAAAAATCTAAAATCGCTTGATTCAATTTTTACTGCTTTTCAAGAAGAACTTAAATATTTTGATAAAGTCCGTATGCCTGGTCATCCAGACTATAACTATGCACTAACGCATGATCCTCACAATCTAATAATGATGTTTCGTAGAGATGATAAAGTTATAATTAAAAATAAACTTTCTTTACAAAGTTTGATTCCGTTTGAAAGCACAACTCAGGAGCAAAAGGCAAATATTAATAGCTATAATATAAATATAAAAGAAAGAAAACGTTACAGTGAACTTTTAAACAGTTATACAACAGCGAAAACCTAACAAATTTTTAAGATGTAATCACTTTTATAGGGCATTTTGATATTTTATGATTATATTCTATTAATGAATTTACATATCCTGAGGTTTTGAAATACTCAAAAACAAGTATACAAAGCAAATTAAATATTATAACCTGATTAAAAACCTTTTGATTTAAGGAATTAATCAAAAAATCTGTTGTTAAGGCATATTTTATCTGAAAAATTATAATTAAATTAATCATAAAATAACTTATACAAAGCAAAATATTATAATGATTAGCTAAAATCAGCTTTTTAGAGCGTTTTTCAATAGTTTTATTTTTTAATCTAGGTTCACTGACAGCTATTTCCGTGCCAAAAAGAGTTGAAAAAATCTGCCAGAAAGAAACAATTAATGACAACATAAACAAAAACATCAGGCCAAAAGAAATGAAACTCATTATAAAAGCAGTAAGGCTAACACTTATGGCGACAATTTTAAGTAAAAAGTTAAATAATAAAATTGAAGCAGCTAATAAAACTGTGGCTATTGCTTTGACTAAAAAAGGCGGCATCAATACAAGAAAAAGCCTGTAAAAATTCCATTTTATCCCTTTTATGATAGAAAATTCTAAAGGATGATTGATTGTTTTATGTTTTCGACTGCAAAATTTGTAAAAAATGCAGCTAAAAACCGTTGAAAGAGTTGAATAAATTACAAGAATAAGTCCGCCTGAAATTATTAGCGAAATAAGCTTAAAAATAACAATAATCTGAGGAATCAGGTCTTTTTTTGTATTTTCTTCACTCAAAATACTTTTTACTAATTTAAAAACGGGGTCATGTAAGCCTGATAATGTAACAATAAAGTATTTTATAAGCACAATTACACTTGCAAAGAGGACAACCGCTGAAAATAAAAGAATAAAGACGGAGAAAATCTTATTATATATCTGATTTTTCATTTTTTAACTTTTCGAGTTCATTGTAACTTTCAGTTACTATCTTATCAATATTAGATTGTATTGATAATAGCTCGATAAGCTCATTCTCGGTGATAATATTCATTTGTATTAAAATTTGTCCAATAGGAAGATTTACTTGTTTTTGTTGTTCAAGCCCTTCGCATAATTGTTCAATAGTGATTTTTTTATAGTGCAGCAGAATTTCTCCAATTTTTGGATTTTGGATCAATTCTTTTAATAATTTGATATTAGGGTCTTCATCAGGCATAATTAATTCCTTCGACCAAATTATTCTACTTCCTGTTCTTTCGTCAATTTAGCTTCAGGAGTTGCCGGAAGTTCTTTTTCTTCTGTTTCAGGTGTGTCTTTTTTAGGAGGAGGCCCCTGAATTTTTTCAAAAACAACTTTTTTGCCTTCGAGCTTCACCTGTAAGACATCTCCTTCTTTGTACAATCCGGTAAGAATTTCTTCTGCAATCGGATCTTCGATTTTTTTCTGGATAAGCCTTCTAAGAGGTCTTGCACCATAAGTCTGGCTGTAGCCTTCTTCTGCAAGATAATCTTTTGTCTGCTCAAGCACCTCGACTTTGATTTCCTGAGCAGTAAGTCTTTTAAGAAGATCTGAAAGCATAATATCAACGATTTGTCTGATTTCCGGTCTTGTAAGATGCGCAAAGACAATTATATCATCAAGCCTGTTGAGGAATTCCGGACGGAAAGCTTTTTTAAGCTCCTCCATTACGGTGTCTTTCATTTTTTCATATCTGTCCTGTTCCTCATTTTCGGCAACAGCAAACCCTAATTTTGACGGATTTTCCATGCTTCGAGCGCCAACGTTGCTTGTCATAATTATAATTGTATTTTTAAAGTTAACCACACGCCCTCTGGAATCGGTAAGTCTTCCGTCATCAAGGATTTGAAGAAGCATATTAAACACATCAGGGTGGGCTTTTTCAATTTCATCGAATAATATCAAGGAGTAAGGTTTCTTTCTTACTGCTTCAGTGAGCTGTCCGCCTTCATTATAACCGACATATCCCGGAGGAGAGCCTATAAGTTTGCTTACGGCATGTTTTTCCATGTACTCCGACATGTCAATTCTTATTATGTTATCTTCCGAACCAAAAACTGATTCTGCGAGAGCTTTTGCGAGTTCTGTTTTACCAACACCCGTTGGGCCGCAGAAAGCAAAACTTCCAACAGGTCTGTTCGGACTCTTAAGTCCGACACGAGCCCGCCTAATTGCCTTAGAAATAGCAACAACAGCAGAATGTTGACCGATAACTCTATCATGAAGCAGCTCTTCAAGCTTAAGAAGTCTTTCAGATTCTGTTTCTGTAAGTTTTGTAACAGGAACTCCTGTCCATGTGCTTATAATTATCGCGATTTCTTCTTCTGTTACCACAGATTTATTAGCTTCCTGCTCGGTTTTCCATTTTTGAGAAATTTCCCTGATTTTATCTTTAAGTTCAGCTTCTTTATCTCTTAACTGGCTTGCTTTCTCGAATTCCTGATTTCTGATGGATTGTTCTTTATTTTTGATAACCTGTTTAAGGTCTTTTTCAATCTCTTTTCCTTCAGGAGGAAGCGAACTTGCTTGAAGCCTGACTCTTGAACTTGCTTCGTCAATAAGGTCGATAGCTTTATCAGGAAGAAATCTATCTGTAATATATCTGTCTGAAAGCTTAACAGCCGCGTCTATTGCCGCGTCAGAAATTATAAGCTTGTGATGCTCTTCATATTTTGTTCTTAAACCTTTTATAATCTCGATAGCTTCATCAACTGAAGGCTGTTCAATATAGATAGGCTGAAATCTTCTTTCAAGTGCGGCATCTTTTTCGACGTGTTTTCTGTATTCATCAAGAGTTGTAGCACCTATTACCTGTAATTCTCCTCTTGAAAGGACAGGTTTAAGAATATTTGCAGCGTCAATAGCTCCTTCTGCCGCACCTGCACCGATTAATGTATGCATTTCATCGATTATGAGGATTACATTTCCTGCTCCTCTTATTTCATCCATAATTTTCTTGAGTCTTTCCTCAAATTCGCCCCTGTATTTTGTACCGGCGACCAAAAGCCCCATGTCAAGCTGGACAATTCTTTTATCTTCAAGAAATTCAGGCACTTCGTTATTGACAATCCTTAAAGCAAGACCCTCGGCAATAGCTGTTTTACCGACACCGGGTTCTCCTATTAAAACAGGATTGTTTTTTGTGCGGCGGCCTAAAATTTGAATTAATCTTTCGATTTCTTTTTCTCTTCCTACAACAGGATCAAGGCGCTGTTCTTGCGCTGCCTGTGTAAGATTTGTACCGAACTCGTCAACCGTAGGAGTTTTACTTCTTCCTCCGCTTGCAGTGGCAGAAGTTGGTGCTCCTGTTCTTGTTTCGCCGAGCATCCGAATTACGTTGCTTCTTACTTTATTAAGGTCAACTCCAAGATTTTCAAGAATTCTTGTCGCAACCCCTTCGCCTTCTCTTATTAAACCTAAAAGAAGATGTTCTGTTCCGATATAATTATGTCCGAGCTGTCTTGCTTCATCCCATGACAATTCCAGTACACGTTTTGCTCTGGGAGTGAAGGGTATTTCAACAGCCACAAAGCCTGAACCTCGTCCTATAATTTTTTCCACTTCTATTCTTGCGTCTTTAAGGTTAACTCCCATAGCTTTAAGGGTTTTTGCCGCTATCCCTGTTCCTTCCCCAATGAGTCCGAGCAGTATTTGTTCTGTACCAACAAAATTATGACCAAGTCTGCGTGCCTCTTCTTGAGCCAACATGATTACTTTGATTGCTTTTTCGGTAAAACGTTCAAACATATAATTCTCCAAATTTATAGATATAACTTTAATAAGAATTTAAACAAAATGATAATTATTTATTTTACTACAGTATGCCGCTTTCGCACAATCAGAATAATATATTAATCAATTTAATATATTATTTTTTTATCGGTTATCTGATTAAAATCTTTAAAATATTAAGAAGTATTAAGGCAAGTTATTGCACCCAAGCCATTACCACAAGTGAATTTTCGGAAATATCAAAAATTTCGCATGAATTTTGCTGTCAATTTTTTTTATTCACATGATTTATATATTCAGAAGTTAAAATTTAGTTTAGTAAAATCAAAAAAAGGAGAAATTAAAAATGGACGGACTTCAATCTTTTTACAATGCCTCTGCTAATGCAGGTTCACATGCGGCTATTAAGCAATTTTTAAATTTATCTACTCCTTCTGATCGTTTCTTAGAAGAAACCGTGAATAAATTAAAAATAGACAAAAGAAAAGATTTAATTGATTATTCAACACTTAGGACTTTTGATATTAGTATGGCTACCTCTATAAAACTTGCCGAAATGGATAATAAGCTTGATAAAATATGCCAAAAACTTAACGTTAAAGCCTAAAATATTATTCTCTTGTGTAAACTCTTGGAAGGCGGACTTTTAGCTGGCATGTGAGTTCATAATTTATTGTGCCTAATAAATCTGCCCATTCATCAATATGAATTGACTCATCTCCATCTTGTCCTACAAGAGTAATTATATTCCCTGTTTCAGCGACATCAACATTTGAAACATCAAACATCATCTGATCCATTGTTATATTGCCTATTTGTTTTATTTTTTTACCGTTTAGAATTCCGTAAATTTTGTTTGAAAGATTTCTCGAAATTCCGTCCGCGTAACCTATCGGAATTGTAGCAATTTTTGTAACTTCATTTTCCGTAACAAAACTGTGTCCGTAGCTTATGCCGTTTTCTTTCTCAATCTCCTTAAGAAAAATAATCCTTCCCTTAAGACTCATAGCAGGTTTTAATTCGGGCTTGTTGACTATATCAGGGCTTAAATCAGGCATAAGACCGTAAATTCCTATACCTGCTCTTACCATGTCATAATGCATGTTTTTATAGCTTATCAGGGCTGCTGTATTAGCTATATGCTTCAAAATATTTTTATTATCTATATCTTTAATGACCTCCAGCCATTTTTGTTTTTGTATTTCGCTTTTTTCAAGACATTCCGCGCAGGCAAGATGAGAAAAAACGCCTTTTAATTCTATTTGTTCGGTATTCAAAACTTTATTAACAAATTGAGAAGCGTCTTTATAAAAAAGACCTATTCTATTCATGCCTGTATCAACTTTTATATGAACCTGCGGTTTTTTTTGCGAAGCGGAGGTGGATAACCTGTTATAAGTATCTATACAGGCATCAATATGGCTGTCTGTAAAAACAGAAATTTGTATTTTATTCTCGGTGGCAGAAGTTATAGCCCATTCCGGAGTTGAACCGAGAACAAGTATGGGCGCAGTTACACCCGATTGTCTTAGCTGGATTCCTTCATCAACAGAAGCAACTCCAAGCATATCAACCCCTGATGCAAGCAAAGTAGGCGCTGTCATGGTAGATCCATGCCCGTATGCATCCGCTTTGACAACTGCCAAAAACTTTGTCTCGGAAGATGTAAAGTTTTTTAATGTTTTAATATTATGTTCAATGTGTGCAAGGTTTATCTCAACCCACGCATCACGCCTTGTTTGAACAAATGGTTTTCTGAATTGCGACATTTTTCCTCTCATCATTTTCAATTTAAATTGTAGTTGCTTTACTGACAGGTTTCAATAATATAATTAAAATTTGTGTCTTTATTTTATGTATTTGTTGACTAATTTTCTTTATTTTTTAAACTGAAAGAGGATATATATAGGAGCGTATAAGTTTGAGTGCTGACAGAACAAAAGTAGCGATAATCGGCTGCGGAGTCTGGGGTAGAAATCTGGTAAGGAATTTCTACAACCTTGAGGCTTTACACAGCATTTGTGATATGGATTCTGAAACGCTTAATACTATTACATCCCAGTATAGCGAAGTTATTGGCACAAAAGATTTTGATGAAGTCCTCGACACAGAAGACATAAAAGGCGTTGTAATAGCAACTCCAAGCCACACACATTACAGTCTGGTAAAAAAAGCGCTTGAAGCAGGAAAAAACGTATATGTTGAGAAACCTATAGCTACCAGCAGCCATGAAGCAGAAGAATTAAACGAAATAGCAGAAAGAAAAGGTCTTGTTTTAATGGTAGGGCATTTATTGCTTTATCATCCGGCCGTTACGAGACTAAAAACGCTGATTAAAGAAGGCGTTCTCGGCGATATTATATATGTTCAGAGCGACAGGCTTAATGTCAATTTTTTCAGAAATGACAGGAGTGTAATGTGGGATTTAACACCGCATGACCTGTCTATGGCGGCCTATATCATTGACAAAAAACCTTTAAACGTCAGATCAGCGGTTGGCACTTCGGTAAATAATGATGGAATAATTGATATTGCTCATTTAGACGTTGATTTTGAGGATAATATTCTTGTTCACTTAAGCGATAGCTGGATTCATCCCGTTAAGCACGTTATGCTTATCGCAAGAGGGACTAAAGCCACAGCGGTTCTTGATGATACCTTGCCTGAAAACAAACTTGTTGTCTATGATAACTTTTCTCAAGAAAAAAGAATTATAGAAACCCCCGACTACATCGAAATAGAACCTCTGAAACTTGAATGCCGGCATTTTCTTAACTGCATAGAAAATAAAATTAAACCGCGAAGTGACGGTCTCAACGGTTATGAAGTGGTAAAAATTCTTGAAGAAGCCGAAAAAATCATGCTCGGAAATAAATACGGCAAAATATCTGATATTAAGCTTGTTTCTTCAAGGACAAAACAAGGGTAAAGGGTTTAAGAAAAATTTAAGTCAGGAACTCTTGTATTTAAATCTTTCGCATGTATAATTTATGTAAACTATGATGGGTAAGCTAAAAACCTTCCAAACGACCAAAAACGTTTTTCCGGTTTTTATACGACCGTTTCACAATTCTGCGGGAATAGCTCAGTGGTAGAGCACCTCCTTGCCAAGGAGGGGGTCGCGAGTTCGAGCCTCGTTTCCCGCTTTTTTAAAAAATCAGAACAAATTTTATACAAAGAGGGCGGATTATTATATTTATTCTGCTCTTTTTGGTTTTTATCAAAAAAATATCCTTCAATAGTTCGAGTTCTTATAATTAAATTTTTATTATAATTTAAGTCTATATTTAAAATAAGAGTTAAATTAACGTTCAATTCAAGAAAGATTTACTTTAGAATGTTTAAAGTGTACTATTATAAGTGGAAAATTATACACTTGACTTAATTTTTTAAAAACAGGAAATTTACACAATAAATTGATGCAGTTAATATAAGAGAAAAATTATGAAAGTAAATTTAGAAAAGCAGGAAAATAACTTATTCAAGCTTAACATCGAAGTTAGTGCCGATGTTGCAGCTCAGGAATACAATAAAGCATGCCGCAAAATAGGCGAAAATGTTAATATCCCCGGATTCAGAAAAGGCAAAGCTCCACGCTCAATGATAGAAAAACATGTTGGAGTCGGAAGAATACAGCAAAAAGTACTTGATGCTCTTTTGCCGAATATATTTGCCGATGTAATAAGTGAACATCAACTTGACTTGACAACAGAACCGGTTATTGAAAATTACAACTTTGAACTGGGCAAACCCGTTTCAATTAATGCAAGACTGGAAGTTAAACCAGAAGTTAATCTCGTAAACTACAAAGGTCAGGTATTTGAAGTACCTGAATTTAAACATTCCGATGACGTAATCGAAAAAGAATTAAAACTTCTTTCCGAAAAATTTGCTACTCTGGAGCCGATAGTGGACAGACCCACAGAAACCAGCGATATAGTCATAATTGATTTCAACGGAACAGTTAACGGTGAAGCTATAAAAGGCGGAGCAGGAAAAAATCAGCAGCTTGACCTTTCAAACAGCCATTTCGTTCCGGGATTTGCCGAACAAGTCGTTGGAAAAAACAGGGGTGAAGAGTTTAAAATCAATGTAACTTTCCCTGAAGGCTACCATGACAAAACTTTAGCCGGCAAACCCGCTGAGTTTACAATAAAAATCAATGAAATTAAAAAGAAAATCACCCCTGAAATAAATGATGAGCTTGCTCAAAAAGTCGGTCCTTTCCAGACACTGGAAGACCTTAAGCAAGATATGGTAAAATATCTAGAAAAATCAAGAGAAAATGAAAATAAAATCAGGACAGAAAAAGCTGTTCTTGAAAAAGTAGTTGATTCTGCTAACGTTGATATTCCTGATTCTATGGTTAATAGAGAAGCAAAAACACTTCTTGAAGAAGTTCAGGCAAAATTCAAAAGTCAGGGAATTTCATGGGAACAGGTTCTTGAACAACAAGGACATGAAAACACGTGGAACAGCCTTAGAGAAGAAGCTGCCAAACGTGTAAGAACCAGTTTGGTTCTTAGTGCCGTGGCAAAAACAGAAAATCTTCAGCTGACTGAAGAAGATTTTGCAGAAAAAGTAAAAGAGCTTGCAAGAGTTTATAACTCCGATGAAAAAGCTATTTATGAGCAAATGGCCCAAAGTCCGGCTATTGCGCAAGGATTATCCCAACAAATAATGAGTCAAAAAATAATTAATTATCTTGTTGAGAATAATGAAGTAAAATATATTGAAGACACTTTAACAAAAGTTTAATGTAAATATTAGTTTGTTTATAGAAAGGTAATTTCAATGGGATTTGTGCCTGTAGTAATTGAACAATCAAGTAGAGGAGAAAGATCTTTTGATATTTTCTCAAGACTTTTAAGAGAAAGAATAATTTTTCTCGGAACACCTATTGATGATATGATAGCCAACCTCATAGTTGCACAGCTGTTGCTTCTTGATTCGGAAAATCCGGAAAAAGACATTATGCTTTATATTAACAGCCCCGGTGGCAGTGTAACAGCAGGTTTAGCAATTTTTGACACAATGCAGCACATAAGAGCCGATGTAAATACAATTTGTCTTGGTCAGGCTGCAAGCATGGGCGCTTTCCTTCTGGCAGCAGGAACTCCGGGAAAACGTATGGCACTTCCTCATTCAAGAATCCTTATTCACCAGCCTTTAGGCGGTGCGCAGGGTCAGGCAACAGATATTCAAATTCAGGCCGCTGAAATAGGAAGAATTAAACGTACTCTTAATGAGCTTCTTGCTAAGCATACAGGACAAAGCTTCAAAAAAATCGAAAAAGACACTGACAGGGATTATATTATGACCCCTGAAGAAGCTTTAGAATATGGAATGGTTGACAAAGTAATAACTAAGATTGAAAAGAAAGAAGTTTCTGATAATCTCTAGTTTTTTTAACGCAGGAGAAACTTAATTTATGGCTAAAAGAGATGATGCGCGCTTAAAGTGCTCTTTTTGCGGCAAGACACAGGATCAGGTAAAAAAATTAATAGCCGGTCCGGAAGTGTATATATGTGATGAATGTGTCGATCTCTGTAATGAAATTCTTGATGAAGAATTTCTTGATTCCAGTGAAGAAAAAGAAGAAAACGCTGAAGCCCCAAAACTGGCAGAAATTCCGAAACCTTATGATATCAAATTATATCTTGATCAGCATATAATCGGTCAGGACGATGCGAAAAAACAGCTCGCCGTTGCCGTTTATAATCATTATAAGAGAATAAACCATAATTTATCTATTGCTGATAATAAAAATAAAGAAGTAGAAATACAAAAAAGTAATATTTTGCTTGTAGGACCTACAGGAAGCGGAAAAACCCTTCTTGCCCAAACTCTGGCTAAAATGCTTGATGTTCCGTTTGCTGTTGCTGATGCCACAACTTTAACAGAAGCAGGTTATGTTGGCGATGACGTTGAAAACATTCTTTTAAGGCTTTATCAAAGTGCTGATTACGATGCAGCAAAAGCCGAAAGAGGGATTATTTATATTGACGAAATTGACAAAATTGCAAGAAAATCTGAAAACCCCAGCATCACAAGAGATGTAAGCGGTGAAGGTGTTCAACAGGCTCTCTTGAAAATGATAGAGGGAACTGTTGCAAATGTTCCTCCGCAAGGCGGAAGAAAACACCCTCATCAGGAATTTATTCAGATTGATACAAGTAATATTTTGTTTATTGTTGGCGGAGCTTTTGTAGGGCTTGAAAAAATTGTTGATGCAAGAGCCGGCACAGGTAAACTTGTAGGTTTTGGTGCCACAACTCCGAAAGCTGCCTATGAAAGAGAGCTTACCGCAGCAAAAATGCTTAAAAAAATGGTTCCCGATGATTTAATCAAATTCGGCTTAATTCCTGAGTTTATCGGAAGAGTTCCTGTTTATGCAGTTCTTGATCCTTTAGACGAAAAAGCTCTGGTTCAAATACTTACAGAGCCTAAAAATGCCATTCTTAAACAATATCAGGAACTTTTAAAAATGGATAATGTAGACCTTCAGTTTGAAAGCGAGTCTATAAGGCTTATTGCGGTTGAAGCGCTTAAGAGAAAAACAGGCGCAAGGGCTTTAAGATCCATAGTTGAAGAGATTATGCTCGATATCATGTATGAAGTTCCTTCAAGAGATGATATCAGCGAGATTAAAGTTACACCTGAAATGGTTGAAAACAAAAAAAGTGCGGCTATAGAGTCTCTTCAGAATCATAAAGTCAAAAAACTAAGAAAAACTGCGAAATCAGAACAAATAGATGAAGAAATAGCTTAGCGAAGCGGGAATTTTAACAGGACAGCTTGTAATTAAAATCCCAAATCCTTCATAAAATTTATAGATCTATCGGCAAGAAGCTTATTTTTAAGCTTCTTGTCTTTTTTCGTTTTCTTATCCATTTCCATAGGACTTAAAATTCCCCAGTTACTATTGATGGGCTGAAAATTTTTGTGTTCATGACAGGTTATATAAGAGCATAAAGCCCCTAAAATTGATACTGAATCAAGTTTTAACAAGCATTCTGAGTTTATAAACCTGCTCATATTTATTCCTGAGAGAAGTCCTGTAGCAATAGACTCTGTATATCCTTCAACACCGGTTATTTGCCCGGAAAAAAACAAATCCAGTCTTTTTTTTGACTGCAAAGTAGAATCAATCACCGAAGGACTGTGTATAAAAGTATTTCTGTGCATCACGCCGTATCTGACAATAGCGGCATTTTCAAGTCCGGGAATACTGTGAATAAGTTCTTTTTGGGCTCCCCATATTAAATTTGTCTGAAACCCGACTAAATTATATAAAGTTGCAGCTTTATTATCCTGCCTTAACTGAACCACAGCAAAATTTTTATCTCCTGTTCTATCATCAATAAGACCTACAGGTTTTAAAGGACCAAATCTTAAAGTATCTTTGCCTCTTGAAGCCATAATTTCTATCGGCATACAAGATTCAAAGAACTTTGCATCTTTTTCAAAGGATTTAAGTTCAATTTTAGGAGAAGTCGTAATAATTTCATAAAATTTTTCGTACTCTGCTTGATTCATAGGACAGTTTATATAAGCAGCTTCGCCTTTATTATAGCGGCTTGCCCAGAAAGCCTTATCAAAATTCACCGAATCTTTCTCAATTATCGGAGCAATCGCATCAAAGAAATACAAATTATCAGCACCTGTAAAGTTAATTATTTCTTTCGTCAACCCATCTGAGGTCAGTGGGCCAGAGGCAATAATTACTGGACAATCCGAAGGAATTTCGGTAATTTCTTCATTAAAAACTTTTATATAATCATTTGATTTTATGGCGTTAGTAATTTTTTCCGAAAATATATCTCTGTCGACAGCAAGCGCATTTCCCGCAGGTACACTGCTTTCATCGGCAAATTTTATGAGAAAAGAGCCGAGCATTCTTAACTCTTCTTTCAAAAGTCCGCTTGCCGCCCCTAAATCTTTTGACCCAAGGCTGTTAGAGCAAACCAATTCTCCGAGTTTATCTGTTTGATGTGCGCCTGTTGTTTTTTCAGGACGCATTTCGTATAATTCAACATTAATATTCTTTTTTGCAAGTTGCAAAGCTGCTTCTGATCCGGCTAATCCACCGCCAATAATTTTTACTTTCATTTTTTATTTTTCAACTCTTCTTTGGCTTTCTGCCAGAACTCTTCAAGCTCATCAATATTGTATTCGGCAAGATCCTTTGATGCCAGTGTTTCCATAAGCTGAAATCTTGCCTTAAACTTTTTATTGGCGTTAATAAGGGCAATTTCAGGATCAATTTTATGCCAGCGGGCAACATTTACAAGAGAAAATAAAATATCGCCAAATTCTTCTTCCATAAGTTTTTGATTATTTTCGACAATTTCATCTTTAAACTCTTTAATTTCAGATTCGAAACAATCCCATAGAGACGACTCATCAGGCCACTCAAAACCTGTTTTTACCGCTTTTTTACTTAATTCCTGCGCAACCATAAGAGCCGGCATTGTTTCAGCAATACCTGAAAGAGCGGAATTTCGCTCCGGTTTTTCTTTTCTCTTAATTTTTTCCCAGTTAACCATTACTTCATCAGAGTCTTTTACTTTTATATCCGAAAAAACGTGCGGATGACGTCTTATTAACTTATCTGTAATGCCTTTTGCCACATCTTCTATAGTATATTTATTCTCTTCAGAAGCTATTTGCGAATGAAGTACCACCTGAAGCAAAACATCTCCGAGTTCTTCCTTTAAATTATCATCGTTTTCTTTATCTATTGCATCAAGAGCTTCATAAGTTTCCTGCAAAAGGTTTTCTCTCAAGGATTTATGCGTTTGCTCCCTATCCCATGGACACCCTTGCGGCGATCTTAAGATTGAAATTGTTTCAATAAGCTGTTTTAAGTTTTTTAAATCATCTAAATTCATATAAATATATTACTATAAAAAATTCTGATTAACTCTCATCGCTAAATAACTCGAGTCGCCAATTAGCTAAAATTATTGCAAACATTGATTTTTGAGAATGTCATCCTGAGCAAAGCGAAGGATCTGTCCAATTTATGATTTTAGCTAAAAATGCTTACCGGACAGATTCTTCGGGTTAAAACCCTCAGAATGACAGACTGAAAAAATTGATTACTAAAACACTGTCAGCAATTTTGGTTTGCGCAGAACCTGCCGAACATTTTCTTCTTCTATCCAAATTTGCAAAGTTTTTTTAATTTTTATTTTTGTATTTACTTCTTCTTTCAAAATAATGGCGTATTCATAATCAAAAAATTCGATTTTTTCTTTTGTCTCAATATAATATTCAGAACTGCCGCATTTTTTACAGAATTTTTCTTCGGGCAATAATTTATTAAAGAAAACCCTGACATTTCTTTTTGAAGAACAGCATTCACAACGCAAAAGCTGCCACGAAATTTTTATTTCCTGTCCGCAATCAGGACAAAAAGTTCCGTCACTAAAAGGATAAATCTTGTTATGATTGCATTTTATGTTGTTGAACAAAAAATTTAACACTGTTTCTCCATTTTTAATTTACCTTCACAGCTAATTATTTTTTGTTGTAATTGCCTGTCAATAAGAATTTCATCTATCTGATAATTAACCCGAATTGCTAAATAGTCGAAATCTAAATAAATATTGGTATTGTCATTCTGAGGGCTAAAGCCCGAAGAATCTGTCTAAAAAAGTATTTAAGCTTAAAACCCAAAAAGGACAGATGTTTCGCTTTGCTCAAC